>JASHUI010000560.1:0-7614 GCA_030040095.1 Streptosporangiaceae bacterium
GGTCCGGCGGATCCGTGCCTGGCTGCGCGGGCACGGCCGGGTCCTGCCCCGGCTGCCCGACCCGCTGCCCGGTCCGCTGCCCGGTCCCCCGGTCGGCCAGACGGCGGCGGGGCGGCCCCGGTGAACGAGGGCAGGCCGGGAGCGCGGTTCGACGCCGCGGTCGTGGGGCTCGGGTACGTGGGCATGTCACTGGTCCATCAGGCGAGCGTGGCCGGCCTGCGGGTGGCCGGCCTGGATGTCCGCCAGGAGGTGGTGGACGGGTTGCGGGCCGGCCGGTCCCACGTTGACGACGTCTCCGGCGATGACCTGCGGGCCGTCAACGCGGCCGGCTTCGTCGCCTCCGCCGACCCCGACGTGCTGGGCGAGGCCGCGGTCATCGTGATCTGCGTGCCGACGCCGCTGACCGCGGACGGCGGCCCTGACCTTTCGGCGGTGCGCGCCGCGGCCGGCACCGTGGCCCGGTACCTGCGGCGGGGGACACTGGTGATCCTGGAGTCGACCTCGCATCCGGGGACCACGGATGAGGTCGTGCGGCCGATCCTGGAGAGCGCGTCGTCGCTGCGCGCGGGCCCGGATTTCGCGCTGGCGTTCTCGCCGGAACGGATCGACCCGGGCAACCGCCGCTTCACCCTGGTGACCACCCCGAAGATCGTGGGCGGTCATTCCCCGGGCTGCGCGGCGGCGGCCGCCACGTTCTACCAGCGGTTCGTCCACACCGTGGTGCAGGCGAAGGGCACCAGGGAGGCCGAGCTCGCCAAGATCATTGAAAACACGTACCGCAACGTGAATATCGCGCTGGTCAACGAGATCGCGCGGCTCGCTCACGACCTGGGCATCGACGTGTGGGACGCGCTGCACTGCGCGGCCACCAAGCCGTTCGGCTTCCAGCCGTTCTACCCGGGGGCCGGCCCCGGCGGCCATTGCATCCCGGTCGACCCCGGCTACTTCTCCTACCTGGTCCGGGCGAACGGCGGCGTGTTCCGGCTGCTGGATGCGGCGCAGGAGATCAACCGGGGGATGCCGCGGTACGTCGTCGAACGGGCCAGCCTCCAGCTGAACCGGCACCGCAAGAGCGTGAATGGGTCGGACATCCTGCTGCTCGGGGTCACCTACAAGCCGAACATCTCCGACCAGCGTGAGGCGGCGGCCTGGGAGGTGGCCAGTCGCCTGCTGGCCATGGGCGCCGTGCTCAGCTACCACGACCCTTACGTGCGCAAGTGGGAGGTGGGCGGCGTGACGATTCCGCGCCAGCAGGAACTCGAGGCAGCGCTGCGAGAGGCGGACCTGACCATCCTGTTGCAGGACCACGCGGCCTACGATCCGCAGGCCCTGGTGACCTCGGCGAGCCTGCTGTTCGACGCCTGCGGCAGCACACGCGGCTTCGCCAGCGAGAACGTCGAGATGCTCTGATCCCGGGCGCCCCGAGAACCGAGGAACCGCCATGAACCGGTCATGCAGCGCTCCGCTGACCTACGGACAGCTATCGGTGCTGCGGTCGCTGGAGGGGCTGGCGCCCGGGCAGCGGGCCGACGGGAATGTGGTCAACCTGTGGCAGATACCGCCGGGCATCGCGCGGCAGCGCCTGACCGATGCCTGGCTGGAGCTGTTGCGGGTCAATGAGGGCCTGCGGTCAACGTACCGGCTGGACGCGGGGGCGGACGGCCAGGCAGTCATGCCGGTGCCCGCCGCGCGGCTGGAGGCGCGACGTCTCGCTGACCCCTCCGCCGCCGCCGCGCGCGCCGAGGCGAACCGATGGCGGGCACGTCCCTTCGCGCTGGTGACCGAGCCACCCAGTCGGGCATTCCTAGGCGTGTGCGACGGCGCCCCCCGGTACCTGGTAAGCGTGATCCATCACGTCGCCGCGGACGGCCACGCTCGCATGCTGCTGAGAGAACAGTTCGAGCGGATCCTGGCCGGTTCGTCACCGCAGAGCGCGATGCAGCCGGCCGAGCTGGCCATCCAGCAGAGGGAGGCTGGAGCCGTCGCGGAGCGGCGCATGAACTACTGGTGCTCGGTCTGGAGGGATCTCGAGGAGGATGACCGCCGCGGCGGCGGCTCCGAGCACAAGGTGTGCGCGGAAGTCTTCAGCCGCCCGGCTTTGCAGGCCGGACAAGACATAGCGGCGAGCCTTCAGATATCGGTTCCCGCGGTCGTGCTCGCGGCGACGGTCCTTGCGCTCTCGCGACTCAAGGGTCGCACCGGCATGACTCTCGGCCTGATGGCGGCGAACAGATTCAGGCCGCGCTGGGCAAGGATCGTCACTTCCATGAACCAGCTCGCGCCCGTCACGCTGCACGCGGAGGGAAGCCGTGACGTCGAAGGCTATCTGCGCGAAACCTATGTGAAAAGCATGGAGGCCTACTGGAACGGCTGTTACGACGTGGACGAGCTGCGGTCCCGGCTGGCCGGCGAATCGCACCCCAATCCGGATCCGGTGCGCTTCGACATCTACTTCAACTTCCTTGGCGCGCTCGTGGGCGATCCGCCGGGCCAGGACGCGATCACGTCGGTTGACTGGCTTGACTACAAGCGGTCATCGGGCCCGCTCCTGAGCCTCGTGGCGGCCACGGAGGAGGGCCTGCTGCTGTCCGCGCGGGCCAGCAGGAGTTATCTGCCCGACGACACGGCCGGGCGACTCGTGGCGTCGATCGAAGCCGCCCTCATCAGCCTGGCGGAGGACCGGCCGGCGCGCCTGGGCGAGGTGCGCGCGGAGCCGAGGCGACCGCTGCACGGGCCCGGCGGTGGCGGCGCGCGGTGAGTGACGGCGAGCGCTGTGGCCTGCCCGCTACGGCCAGGGCTTGAGTTCCGGCAGGGCGCGGTCGGCCCGCACCAGGCCATCGCGCGGTTCCAGCCTTCCCATCAGCCAGGCTACGAGCGCCCAGACCGGCGCTTCCACGGTGACGACATCATCGCCGCTGACCTGCCAGGACCGGGATCCGCCTGGCGACTCGAGACGGAGCCCGGTGCCCGGCGGCAGCCTGGGCTCGATCCTGTCGCCCTCGAGCCCGGCCATCAGCACCTCGATGGCGACCTCGGTGAATCTCGGCGGCCAGTCCTTCGGCTGGTAGCCGACGTTCAGGTCGGCAAGGTGCACCTCTGCCTCCCGCCAGCGCGCCCATGCCGACTGCCAGGCGGGGCGACGGCCCGCGAGCGCGGCGGTAGGCCGTGACCAGCCGTTCGCCGGCATCCGCTGCCATACATCCTCCAGCGAGGCGCAGGCCACGACGAGGTCCTCCACGATCGAGGCCGCCGGCCGCATGGCCCCCTCAGCGATCTGCGCGGCGCGGCCTTCGGCGCCTCCCGGGTACTGCTCGACGACGAGCCCGCCGATCGCCCCCTCGAGCATCCTGCGCTGCCCGTCGGCATTTCTGGCCAGGTGCGTCAGCAGGTGAGCCCGGGTCCAGCCGGGCAGGTGCGAGGGGCCCCGTACGTCCTCGCCGGAAAGGCGCCTCGCGGTCGCGATGAGCCGGTCGTGGGCGCCGCGCGCGCCAGCCAGGAATTCCTGAACGCTCGCGGCGCTCCAGGTCGTGGTCGTGCCCATGTCAGTCCTCAACGCCGCACGGCAGTTCGCATGTGCCGCCGATCCTCGCATTGATGGCCCACCGGCCCGCGTCGAGTTCGCGGCCCCGCAGGCGGGGGTCATCGGTGGGAAGCCTGAAGGCGCGAAATACTGAAGGCGTAGGGCCGTAATGCGGATGGACAAAGCTGAACGGGCTTACGAACTCCCAGACGACGTCGCCGGGCGGAGTGACCTCGAATATCCGGCCAGTGGCGCATTCGGTCACCAGGGTGTTGCCATTATCGAGCCTGCTGGCGCCGCCGCCCATGAACGAGTAGAAAGAGAGAATAATGCTTGATTCATACCTCCACGCTATCTCGCCTGATGCCGGATCAAGCTCGATGAGCCTGCTGTACGACGGCTTTCCGACGCGATGCGATCCGTTGTCGAATATCAGGATGTTGTCATTGAGCAGGGGGCTCGCCGCGTGCTGATGGGATATCTCGCCCGGTCCCCATCTCCATTCGATGTCACCGGTCGAGGGCTGGACGATGGCGATGGTGCTGGTCAGCCGGAACGAAAGTAGCCATCGACCGTCATCGAGTATTTCAATGGAGTTGCAATGCGTCCATTCTTTCCTGACCTCCAGCGGGCATATCCTGTCGATATCCGGGTCTAGGTGCTCCCATGAGTGCCACGTATTAACGAGCGTGCCGCTCTGGTCGATCTCGAGAACGACGTCGCCGAGCATTCGCGCGCCGCCTTCGGGCTCGACGCCGCCCTTCACCGAGCGGGGCAGGCCGGCGGGCAGCGGTTCCCACGCGATCGCCAGCGTCCGCCCGTCAGCGGCGCGGACAAAGTCGTGATGGAGCATCGGGTCGTGGTATTCCCAGATGACCTTGGAATCCCAGTCGAGCTCGACAATGGCCTCGGCCGATCCGCCGATTTTCTCGGCGCCGCCCGCATCCTCGGGCGCGTGGGTCGCTACGAGAAGATTGCCGTCCGGCATCATGCGGGCGTGCTGTATGCCGTCCGGGTGATGCCACCGGTGGACGATACGTCCGTCCGGGTCCATGAGGTTGGCGTAGTGCCCGTAATCCACGCAGAACAGGGTGTAACCCATGCCTGCCTGACACGGTTCCTTCCGGACCACGCCGACCGGGCGTTTACTGATCCATGCCATTATTGATGCCGCCCTGATTGAATTCCAACGGGTGAGCATCGCATCGGCCCGCGGAGTTTGTCAATCAGCGAAGATGGCGGTTGCCTGCTGAAAGCACCGTGCACAGCGCGCCTTCTCGCTGGCTAATCAGCAAACGGCAGGGATTGCATATCGTCTGCGGGCAGAAACCACGAGGATCCGCCGTACCGGATGGCCCGGCGAGGCGGCGCGGCCGCGCCGGAGCACAGGCTCCGCAGCTCGCACTCGGTCAGCAGCGGCCAGCGCCGGAAGGCCTGCTCGACGGTCGGCCGCGGGCGCGGCCGCGCGGTGCTGCCGGGAGCCACGGCCTCCATGGCCGCTTCATACGCGCCGTAGGACTGCCACCCGAAGACCGTCGCCTCGCGGTCGTCCCCCCGGAATACCAGGGTCGGAAAGACATAGCGGACGTGTTCGCCGTCCTGCCTCGTCGCGGGCTGGCCGTGCGCGTTGACCCCGGCCGACCTCGCGTCCTGGTTCGGCTGCCTCGTCTGCAGCCAGTCGGTGCGCAGCGCCGATTCCACCGCGGGGCTGCCCATGTCCGCGCGCAGCCTCTGGACGTTCACGCAGCGAATCCCGTCGAGCGCCGCGATCACGCGGGCGGCATTGTCGGCCGGCCGGCCGAACAGGAAGGTGGCCTCCCGCATCCTGCGCAGGACATGTGCCTCGGCCTTCGGGCCCTGCAGCCCGGCGGCCTTGGCCGCCCGGCTCGCGGCCACCGTCGAACGGGCGAGGTAGCGCAGTCGCGGCGGGTAGGGCATGCCGGTGACCGCGCTCACCGTCGCCCAGTACGACGAGGCCTCCCGCGCCGTCGAGTACGGAAAATCGCCGTCGTCGGGCCCGTCCGGTATCAGGCAGCCGAGCACCGTCCGCCAGGCGAACCGCTCGCCGAAACGCCATTTCAGCAGGCGCAGCTTCGGCTCTGTGCCCCAGGCCCATGAGCATTCAGGATCGGTGTACTCGGTTACTTCCACGGGCTGGTTCATGACCCGAGCGGACCGGACGCGGCCGCGGCCCGCTCTGCCGCGCCGAGGTGCCGCTCCACCGTCTCCGGGCTCACCCGGGCGAACAGCGACTCCCACTCCGCCGCGCCGGCCAGCCCGTTCTCGGCGGGCGGCTCCGCGGCGTGCATCGCGACGGCGGCGTCACGGACGTCGGGATGCTCGCATAGGACCGCCTCGATCTCCTCCACCTCCACCCGGGTGCCGGCCACCTGGACCTGGTGATCCTCCCGGCCGAGCAGTTCAACGACCCCGTCGGCGCGCCAGCGGGCCAGATCGCCGGTCCGGCATAGCCGGCCGCCCGCGGTCGCGGCGAAGGGATCGGGTACGAAACGCTCCGCGGTGAGGTCGGGCCGGCCGAGGTACCCGCGTGCGAGGCCCTCGCCGCCGCAATAGAGAACGCCGGGGATGCCCACGGGGACCGGTCGCATGTCGGCGTCGAGGATGTACGCGCGGGCGTTGCTGACCGGGCGCCCCACCGGCACCCGCTCGCCGCGGTCATCCGGGCGGCAGGTCCAGAAAAGACCGTCCATGGCCGACTCGGTCTGGCCGTAGATGTTGAGCAGCGGCACCGACCGGCAGACCGCGAAAAACCTGTCGACGACCGGCCGCGGGAGCCGGTCCGCGCCGGTGATGACCCGCCGGATCGCCGTCCACGGCATGGCCGATTCCTGGTCGAGCAGCAGCTTGAGCTCGGCGGGAACGACGCTCAGCATCGTTATCCCGTACTCGCCGACGAGCCGGGAGATCGCCGCGGTGTCACGGCCCCGTCCGGCGGGAGCGATGACCACGGCGGCGCCGGCGCACAGCGGGCTGAAGGTTTCCACGATGGCCAGCGAGAACGACCACGAGGCGAGCTGCAGCAGGCGGTCATCCGCGGTGAGCTGGTAGGCGGCCCGCTCCCACTGCAGGCTGTTGGAGATCCCGCGATGGGTCAGCATGACGCCCTTCGGGCGCCCGGTCGATCCCGAGGTGAAGATCACGCAGAACAGGCTGTCCGGTCCGCAGGGCCGGTCGGGGTTGTCCACGGGACGGGCGGCGATCTGCTCTGCCTCGGTGTCGGGGCACAGCACCGGGGCGAGCGTGCCCGGCAGGGCGCCGCGGTGGCGGGCGAGAGTCAGCACCGCCGCGGGCCGCGCGTCCTCCAGCGCCATGCGGGTCCGGGCCGCTGGATGCGACGGGTCGAGGGGCAGATAGGCAGCACCGCACTTGAGCACGGCCAGCGCGCAGGCGAGGAGCTCATACGAGCGCTCGGCAGCCACGGCGACCACGTCACCGGGCCCCACCCCGAGCCTGGCCATCAGGTGGTGAGCGAGCTGGTTGGCGCGGCGGTTGAGGTCGGCGTAGCTAAACGATCCGGCGGCCGTCATCACGGCGATGGCCGCGGGCTGACGCGCGACCTGCGACTCGAACAGGCGGTGGACGCCGAGCCCGGGCCGGGCCGGGGTCGCCGTCCGGTTCCATTCGTGAACGACGGTGTGGTACTCCTCCGGCGTCAGCGCGGTGAGATCGGCCGCCGGCCGTTCGAGGTGTCCGGCCGCGGCCTCCAGCAGCCGCACCAGCTGGTGGCGCACCACGCGCGCCTCGGCGGCTTCGAGTTCCCGGGGATCGGAGTACAGCACCCCGGTCATGCCGCGGTCGTCGTCGGTCATGATGAGGCGGACGCGGCCGGGCGCATCGCCGGCCGCGTCGTGGAGGTTCGTCATGCCGCAGCACACGTCGAACAGGGCGTGACCGCCCCGCCCCGTCGTGGTACCGAGCTCGGTCATGACCTCGTCCAGCGCGTCGGGACCCGCCTGGGAGGCGAGCCGCAGTTCGTCGGCCACCCGTGCGACGAGCGCGCGGAAGGTCTCGGCGCCGGACACGGCGAGCAGGATCGGCATGGCCCGGCCGGGCCCGGGCCGGCCGGGCGGGAC
>JASHUI010000561.1:0-9062 GCA_030040095.1 Streptosporangiaceae bacterium
GCCCGCCGCCGCGCCCGCCATCCTCGGCTACCTCATCTACCAGCTAACCCTGCGGCTGGCCTCTCCAATACCGCCAGCCATCGACGCCTCAGGACCAGCGCCGTCAGCATGATGAGCAGGACGACGGCCGACAAGAAAGTTCATATGAGGGTCGCTCTCCGCTCTTCCGGAGTGCCGATCGCGATCACCGGATGCCATCTGCCGCCGCTCAGGGACGGCTGAACTCGATGACAAATCGATGACAAATGATCAAGGCCTGGCCGCCGCAACCGGCGATCAGGCCCTTGACCTGCTACTACCCCAGTAGCCCCGACCGGATTTGAACCGGCGCTACCGCCTTGAGAGGGCGGCGTCCTGGGCCGCTAGACGACGGGGCCAGGTGCCACGTTGGACCTGCGGTCCAGTCGTGAGCAGAAGACCGGCGGGGCTCCAGCCCAGCCGGGCACTAAGGCTAGCGTACCTCGCGGAGCCGCGCCAAACGGGCCAGCCCGGCCCGGGCCCGGCCCGGCCCGCCCGAGTCACGGACAAGATCAGTTGCATGTTTCGCTGCAGCCGGGTAGTCAAGGTCACATGGTGGCATTCATTGTCGTTCTGCTCATCGTCGGACTCATCGCTGGTGCCGTGGCACGGCTGGTGGTTCCGGGCCGTGACCCCATCGGGATCCTGGGCACGATCGTGCTCGGCGTCCTCGGGTCGTTCATCGGCGGCTTCGTGTCGACCCTGGTGGAGTACCACACCCTGTCGGTGCACCAGTTCCACCTGACCGGGATCCTGTGGTCGATCGTCGGTGCGGTGATCCTGCTGGTCCTGCTGCGCGTCACCGGCCTGGAGCCGGGCCGCAGGCGCGGCCGCTCCTACCGCCGCCGGATCTGACCGCGACAGGAAAGCAGGAAAGCACGAACGCCGACGTCGCGGCGGGCGGCATCGGCGCTGTCGCTGGGGTACCAGGACTCGAACCTAGACTAACGGGGCCAGAACCCGTCGGGCTGCCAATTACCCCATACCCCATGGGATCGGGCCGGCGAGGCCCGCGCGCGCCCGCGATCCGAAGGCGCCTGTGCAGTGTAGCCGAACAGCGAAGGCGGAGGCCAAAGGGATCCAGAACGCGCCGTCTCGCGGCCAGCCGGTGTCGAGACGGTGCGTTATGGATCTTATAAGTCCGGCCCCGGGTGCATGATGTGAGCGACGTCCCACGGGAGGCGGGCGTGACGGACACGGCGGAACTGGTGGCGGCCCTGTATCGGGCGGACTGGACTCGGCTGAGCCTGTCGGCCCGGGCCACCGTCTGGAGCGACCGGGAGGCGCGCCGGCGGCTTTTCGAGCGGGCGATGGCCGAGCGGGCTCGGGACCTCGGGCCGGGAGCGCGGCTGCTGCGACCGCCCGGCGACCATCTGGGCACCGGGCCGCGACGGCCGACGACCGAGGTGCGGTTCCTGCTCGCGCCGGGCGGGCGGTACCGGGTCGGCGGCGGCGGCGACCACGATCCGGCCACGGTCTGCGACGGGCGGTCGCAGTGGGCGATCCACTCCGGGGTGGCGCACCGCCTGCCGGACGAGGTCCGCAGGCCGCCGCTTCGCGGGTTGCTGGCGCCGCGGTGGCTGATCGCCTGCTATGAGCTCGCGCTGGCCGGTGACGACCAGGTGGCGGGGCGGCCGGTGCACCGGGTCACCGGCACGCCGCGCGCGGTTACTACCCGGCGCGGCAGCGGAGACTATCACCTGCTGGACCGGGTCGAGGCGCTCCTGGACGCCGAGCTCGGCATCCTGATCCGAAGCGAGCAGATCTTCGACGGCCAGCCGCTGGAACTCGCCGAGCTGCACGACCTGGTCACCGACCCGCCGCAGGCCAGCGACCCGGGGATGTTCCGGCCGCCGGCCGGGATGCCCAGCAGAGACGACCCGCTGTTCGGCAATTTCACGCCCGAGGGCCCCGGCTGGAAGGCGGCGACCACGGTCGCCGGGGCCGCGGCGTCGGCGATGGGCTTCGCGGTGCGGCACGCGCCGCACCGGCCGCCCCGCCGAGAGGCCGACGACGCCGAGCCCGACATGCCGCCGGACGCCTACGATGTCGCCGCCCTGTCCACCGCGGCCGGGGATCCGCCCGGCGACGAGCTGGTCAACCTGCTGCATCGGACGGGCAGGCCGGCCCAGGACTTCGCCGCGGACCTGCATGAGTGGGTGCACGGGGAGACGCTCTTCGGGGCGCTCCGGGCGTTCCGCCCGGGCCTCCCGCAGCCCATCGACGGCATCCTGGGCCCGGACGAGCTGTGGGACGCCCTGGCCGAGCGCGGGCGCGAGGCCGGCACGGTGCACCGGACCGGCCGGCTGATGGTGTCGGCGCCGGGCCGGTACCGGATCGATCATCTGACCGGCCGCTGGCGCCCGCCGTGCCAGAGCGTCGCCTGCGACGGCGAACAGACCAGGAAGCTGTTTGCCGACCGGGTCGCGATCGGCCCGGCCACGCCTCTGCGCCGGGATCTGGCCGCCTTGGCCGATCCCGCCTGGCTGCTGGACCGCTGGCTGCTGTCGGCGGCGGGCGAGGCCCTCATCGGCGGGCGACGCGGCCACCGGATCATGGCCAGGCCGATCGGGCCGCCCGAGCGCTCCCCCGGTGAGCCGTTCTCCGCGGTCGAGGCGATCGTGGACGCGGAACTCGGGATCGTGCTGCGTCAGACCAGCTATCTCGGCGACCGGCCCGCGCGGCGACTGGAGTTGCGGAACCTGACCACGCCGACCCGGCCGGGCGACTTCCGCCCCGAGGCCCCGCCCGGGCTACGCGAGGTCGCCGACAGCGGAGGACCATTCGCCGACCGGGACCTGCCCGATCCGGTCAAGGCCGCCGCTTCCGCCGCCGTCCTGGCCGCGGGAGGCGCCGTCGCCGGCGCCACGGCGCTCACCGGCTGGCTGCAGAAGCGCCGGGCTCGTGACCGCGGTCCCGGCTGACCGGCGGCCGACGCCGCCCAGTGTGCCGGGCGAACGCCCAGTCGAATCAGTCGCGGCTGACCACCCCGTTGGTGAGCGTTCCGATGCCCTCGACGGTGACCGACACCTCGTCGCCATCCTTGAGCGGGCCGACGCCCGCCGGGGTGCCGGTCAGCAGCACGTCGCCGGGCAGCAGTGTCATCACCGCGCTGACGTAGCTGACCAGCGCGAGCACGCCGTGCAACAGCTGCGAGGTCCGGGCGTTCTGGCGGATCTCGCCGTTCACCATCGTGGTCAGCTCGAGATCGGCCGGGTCAAGGTCGGTCTCGATCCACGGGCCGAGCGGGCAGAACGTGTCGAACCCCTTGGCCCGCGCCCACTGCCCGTCCCGGGCCTGCAGGTCGCGCGCGGTGACGTCGTTGGCGCAGGTGTAACCGAAGATCACCTCGGGCGCGCGCTCCGGTGGCACCTGGCGGCACAGCCTGCCGATGACCACGGCCAGCTCGCCCTCGAAATCGACCCGCTCCGACAGCTGGGACGGATAGATGATCGAGTCGCGGGGCCCGACGACCGCCGTCGACGGCTTCAGGAAGATCACCGGCTCGGGCGGCGCCTCGCCGCCCATCTCGCGGACATGGTCGGCGTAGTTCTTCCCGATGGCGACGACCTTGCTCGGCAGGACCGGGGCGAGCAACCGGACGTCGACCAGCGGGTAGCGGGCGCCGGTGAGGCGGACGGACTCGGTCCCGATGCCAAACGGATGTCCGATCAGCTCGGCCACCGCGAGCCCGTCGGCATCCGGCTCCGCGCCGGCGACCGGGGCGCCGTCCGGCCGGACGTCCTCCACGATCCCGTAACCCACCTCGCTGCCGTGGGCGAACCTTGCTATGCGCACATCTACAGAGCCTACTGAGCGGGTGCGCCAGGAGAGCCGTCCCCCCGGGGTGGCGCGCGAGGACCGGTTGCCCGGCTACTGCATGTAGCCCTCGACCTCGGTCGCGGGACGCAGCGCCGACTCGCCCGGATCCTCGCCGAACTCCCGGCGGGCCCGGCGCTGCCGCAGCAGGTCCCAGCACTGGTCCAGCGCCTCCTCGGCGGTCCTCAGCTGCTCGTGTTCCTCGCGGCTGGACAGCTCCCCCTTGGCCAGCTTCTGGCGCAGCTCGTGCTCGGTCCGGACGAGCTCGTCGATGTGACTGAGGATCTCGTTGTCGTCCACAGCGCTCCGGCTCCTTCCTGACCATGGCGACCGCTGGGCACCTATTCTCGCACCGCCGCGACCGCGGCCGGCGGGTCAGGCGCGTTCTTCGAAATATCGGGCCAGGCGGTCGATGGCGTCGTCGAACCGGCTGGCCGAGTAGGACAGGCGGAGCGTTCCCGGCAGGCCGAAGTCGCTGCCGGGCACCGTGGCGACGTGGGTCGCGGTCAGGATCGCCTCGGCCAGGGAACGGTCCGACTCGTGCTGGCCCAGGTAGGAGGCGATGTCGATGGTCAGGTAGAAGCTGCCCTCGGCCCGGATCGGGCGCATGCCTGGTACCTCGGCGAGCCGCTTCATGGCGTAGTCTCGCCGCCCGGCGTACAGCAGCCGCAGCGCGTCCACCTCGTCCGGGTGCCGGAGCGCCTCGATCGCGCCGTACTGCGGCACCGGGTCGGCCGTGAGCAGCGTGTGGTCCTGCATCGTGGCCAGCGGCCCGGTGAACTCGCTCGGGACGACCGCATACCCGACCCGGCGGGCGTACATGCGGAAGCCCTTGGAGAAGGCGTTGGTCACCACGATCGGCGACCGCGGATCGGACAGCGCGCCCAGGCTCGGAGCCTCTTCGTCGAAGTAGATGTTCCGGTAGATCTCGTCGCTCACGATGACGGCGCGGCCGTCGACGGCCTCGTCGACCTGCCGGAGGTCGGCCGTGGTGAGCCGGTTGCCCAGCGGGCTGCCCGGTGAGTTCAGCACCACCATGCGGGTGGCGCTGCTCAGGCCGGACCGCAGGGAGGCGAAGTCGATGCAGCTGGTGACCAGGTCGATCTCGTAGAAGCTCAGCCTCGCGCCCGCCAGCGCGGCGGAATAGAGGTACAGCGGCGAGTAGGGCCGGGGCAGCAACACCTCGCCGCCGTCGCTGGCCAGCAGGCAGCACAGGTTGCGGAAGAGCGTGCTCGTGCCGACGCTGACCACGACGTCCCCGGCGTCGACGTGCCACCCGAACGCCTGGCCCTCGTACTCGGCCACCGCCTCCCGCAGCGCGGGCAGGCCGAGCGGGTAGACCAGGCCGCTGCGCCTCGGGTCCCGGAGCGCGGCCACCATGGCCTCGGTGACGTCCGGGTGAACCGGAAGCTCGCTCTTGCCCAGGGTCAGCCTGATGACGTCGTCGTACTTGCGCTCGAGTTCCTCGGCCAGTTCCTCCATGACGAACATTCCGGAGCGCCGCGCGAGCAGGCCGTCAAGGTCACGCTCTTCCCAGCACTGCGCCAGCACGTCAACGTCTCCCCGCATGCCTTCTCCCCCGTTTAAGGCGTTGTTTCCCCGCTTAAGGCGCTGCTCGTCGACAGGACCGTAACACCAGGACGGCCGAGTCTGGTATGTCGAAGACGGCGCCGCGGGAGGAATTTTGATAAGCCTTTACTGGTGGCGTAGCGCACGTATTAGGAATAGACTGGCTACCTTTCCCGCATATACCTCTTTGATGGGATTCGGCGGCGGCCGGGAGCTTGCGGCCGGCCATAGTCATCGCTCCCGGACCATCTGTGCCCGCTGCCGTCTAGCCCTAAGACTGGCTTGTCGCCATTCTGAGGCAAAGTCGCGGCAATGATTCCGTATTGCCGTTGAGGCCGGATCGGGCCGGTACTTACCGGACGCAGGCGATGATGCCCGGCCGCAGCCTTTGCCGGCAGGGCGGTTAGACTTTCACCCATCCGCGTTCTGTTATGCGGATAAGGGGCAAAGGGGGATTCCCATCTATTCCAACGGGGCGGAGAAATCGTCAATATCGGCGCGCGCGCCGCGCATCCACGGCAGGACCGCCGACCGCCGGCCGGCGCGCGAGCGCTTCCGCGAGCGGGCCAGGCGCTGGGAGGAGGTTTACCACCGCGACGAGGAGTTCGGCGCCATCCGCCGCAGCCGCCAGGCGCGCGCGCTGGACTGGATCGACGGCCTCGGCCTGCCCGCCGGATCGCGCGCGCTCGAGGTCGGGCCGGGAGCCGGCTTCATGACCGTCGCCCTGGCGCAACGCCAGTTCGCGGTGCATGCGGCGGACACCACGCCGAGGCTGCTCGACACGGCCCGCGACCGGGTCGCCGCGGCGGGCGTCGCGCCGCGGGTCCGGCTGCTGCTGGCCGACGCTCATCGGCTGCCGTTCGCCGACCACGGGTTCAGCCTCGTGGTGGCGCTGGGCGTGGAGCCCTGGCCGCGCTCGGCCCCGGTCGCGATCGGGGAGATGGCCCGGGTGCTGCGGCCCGGCGGCTACCTGGTCCTGAACGCCGAGAACCCGGGGCGGCTCGCCCTGCTGCTCGACCCGCGGCACAATCCGGTCTTGGCCCCGGTCCGGCTGGCCGCGGCGTCGCTGCTCCAATCCGCGGGAATGCCTCGTCCGGCGGAGCAAGCGGGCGCCCGAACGCGGGCCGAATTCGACGCGATCCTGAACGCCGCCGGGCTGGAGTTGCTCAAACGGACCACGTTCGGCTTCGGGCCGTTCACGATGTTCGGTCTGCCTGTGACCTCCGGCCGGCTGGGCATCAGGCTCAACGCCCGGCTGCAGCGCCTGGCCGACCAGGGCGTTCCCGGGTTCCGGGCGGCTGGGGCCCAGTACCTGGTGCTGGCCCGGGCCCCGGCCGCCGGCCCGGGGCGGCCGCCCGGCGGCCAGATGTCCTAGGCCAGGGCCGGTCACCGGCCCGGCGACTGGGTACCTTGACCTTATGCAACTGACTCGTGAGCGGATCATTACCGCCGCCATCGAGCTCATCGAGCGGGAGGGAGTCGACGCGGTCTCGATGCGCCGCATCGCCGCCGAACTCGGCTCCGGGGTCATGTCGCTCTACAACCACGTTCCCAGCAAGGCGGTCCTGCTCGACGCGGTCGCCGAGCGCGTCCTTTCCGGCATCGACTTCACCACCGAGCCCGGTGCCAGCTGGGAGGACCAGGTACGGGCCCAGGCGCGGGCGTTCCGCCAGATCTCCCGCGCCTACCCCAGGTGCACGATGGTCGTGGTCAGCCGCCCGGCCAGTTCGGCGGCCGCGCTGCGGCCGATGGAGCACGCGCTGGCGACCTTGCGCGACGCGGGATTCTGCGGCGAGGACGCGGTCCGGGTGGTGCGCGCCTTCGTCGCTTACACCGTTGGCTCGCTGCTGCGCGAGGTGGGCGTGTCGCCCGGCCTCGAGCCGCAGCGGCCGCTGAGCCAGGACCCGGCGGTCCTGTCGGCCGACCGGCCGCTCCACCTGAACCCGGCCGAGTTCCCTCAGGTGCTCAGCATGTCCGAGGAGCTACTGAACCGCGACCACGACGCGGACTTCGAGTTCGGCCTGGAACTGCTGGTCCGCGCGGTCGGCGAGATGCGGGCCGCGCGCGCCAAGTGACGTCGCCGCCGCCTTGACAGCCATCCATCCAAAGTGTTTGAGTCGAGCCCATACGTACGGTGTACGTACCGATGGATGGAGGCCCGCGGTGTCCACTCATGAGCTGTACGTGACCCCGCCCGACCTGCCAGGCTGGGATGTCGCCATGGTCGGGAATGCCCGGTTGAGCTGGGAATACGACGACGGCCGGGACCGGCTGCTGGCCCTGTACCAGAAGGGCAAGGACAAGCAGTGGGACGCCACCCGGCGGATCGACTGGGACCTGGAGGTCGACCCGGGCAACGTGCTCGGCACCCCCGACCAGTCGATGGCCATCTACGGCACCCCGTACTGGGACCGGCTCGGGCCCGAGAACATCCGGGAGCTGCGCAGGCACCTGGCCTCCTGGAATTTCTCCCAGTTCCTGCACGGCGAGCAGGGCGCGATGATCTGCGCCGCGCGGATCGTGGAGTCCGTGCCGGACCTGGACGCCAAGTTCTACGCGGCCACCCAGACCATGGACGAGGCACGCCATGCCGAGCTGTACGCCCGCTTCCTGCACGAGAAGATCGGGCTGCTGTACCCCATCAACGACCAGCTCCAGGCGCTGCTGCGGGACACGCTCAACGACTCCCGCTGGGACATGCCCTACCTGGGCATGCAGGTGCTCATCGAGGGCCTGGCGCTGGCCGCGTTCGGCCTGCTGCGGGACATCACCACCCAGCCGCTGCCCAAGCAGATCCTGGCCTACGTCATGCAGGACGAGGCGCGGCACGTCGCGTTCGGCCGGATGGCCCTGCGCGACTACTACCGCCAGCTCACCGACGCCGAACTGCGCGAGCGCGAGGACTTCGTGATCGAGGGCTGCTACCTGATGCGGGACCGGATCCGCGGCGACGAGGTGTGGGAGAACTTCGGCATCAACCGGGCCGAGATCCAGGGGATCACCGAGGGCTCGCCCTACCAGCGGGCGTTCCGGTCGCTGCTGTTCAGCCGGCTGGTGCCGTGCGTCAAGGACGTCGGGCTGTGGAGCGACCGGCTCCGCCAGGCCTACGCCGACATGGGGGTGCTCGACGCGGCCAAGGCCGACCTCGAGGCGCTCATGCGCGCCGACGAGGACATCGCCGAGGAGCTGGACCGGCAGCGATTCGCCGCCGAGGAGGCGGTGCGCGCCGACGAGGTGGCCCAGGTCATCGCCGACGGCGCCACGGGCTAGGGGTCGCGGGCGGGCGCCCCGCGATCCGGCCGCCCGCGGCCACGCACAGCATCAGCAGCACCGGGATGCCGAGCGCCAGCCGCAGCCCGACCAGGCTCGCGCAGCTTCCGATCAGCACCGGCCCGGTCAGCAGGCCAAGGTAACCGGCCCCGGCCACCCGGGCAATTCCCGATCCTGAACGCGCCGTCTCGACGTTTCCGGCCGCGGAAAGCAACTGTGGGAACGTGCTGGACAGCCCGGCGCCGAACAGCGCGAACCCGGCCAGGGCGGCCAGCGGTCTGGTCCAGGCGAGCGCGCCCGCCAGGCCGACCGCGGCGACCAGGCCGCACCCGCCCACCAGCCGGCCGGGGCCGAACCTGGCCGCCAGCCGGTCGCCCGACAGCCGC
>JASHUI010000562.1:0-2890 GCA_030040095.1 Streptosporangiaceae bacterium
CGGTCGCGTGGGCGGGCGGCGGTCGCGTGGGCGCGCGGCGCGGGGCGCACCGTATCCACGGGGGCGCGCCGTGTCGGTGGGCGACGGGCCAGGGGCGTGTCCGCGGCCCTGGTTACGCGCGGCCAGAAGCGGCCGGGCGGGATGGCTCACGCGAGGATTTCCGTTACAGATTCCCGAACGAATAGACTGTGTGCGCCGTGGTCCCGGCGCCTCCCCTGGTCAACCTGGAGCCTTTCCGCATGCCCGCTCGCACTGCCCGCCTCGCCACCCGCGATGACCTGCGCAACGTCGCGATCGTCGCCCACGTCGACCACGGCAAGACCACCCTGGTCGATGCGATGCTGTGGCAATCTGGCGCGTTCCGCGCGGGCGCGCAGGTGGCCGAGCGTGTCCTCGACTCCGGCGACCTGGAGCGGGAGAAGGGCATCACGATCCTGGCCAAGAACACCGCGGTGCGCCATGGCGGGCTGACGATCAACATCGTGGACACGCCGGGGCACGCGGACTTCGGCGGCGAGGTCGAGCGCGGCCTTTCCATGGTCGACGGGGTGCTGCTGCTCGTCGACGCCAGCGAGGGCCCGCTGCCGCAGACCAGGTTCGTATTGCGCAAGACCCTGGAGGCGCGGCTGCCGGTCATCCTCGTGATCAACAAGGTGGACCGGCCGGACGCCCGGATCGCCGAGGTCGTGGACGCCTGCTACGAGCTGTTCCTGGACCTGGACGCGACCGAGGAGCAGATCGAGTTCCCGATCGTCTATGCGTCGGCCCGGGCCGGCCGGGCGTCGCTGCAGCGGCCCGACGACGGCTCGCTGCCCGATTCACCGGATCTCGAGCCGCTCTTCGAGGTGCTGCGCGAGCACGTGCCCGCGCCCGCGTACGACCCGGACGAGCCGCTGCGGGCGCACGTCACCAACCTGGATGCCTCGTCCTATCTCGGCCGGATCGCACTGTGCCGGGTACACAGCGGGCAGATTTCCCGGGGCCAGCAGGCGGCCTGGTGTCGCCGGGACGGGTCCATCGAGCGGGTGAAGATCAGCGAGCTGTTCCGGACCGAGGCGCTCGAGCGGGTCCCGGCCGCGACCGCGTCCGCCGGGGACATCATCGCGGTGGCCGGCATCAGCGACATCATGATCGGGGAAACGCTGGCCGACGTGGACGACCCGCGGCCGCTGCCGCTGATCAAGGTCGACGAGCCGGCGATCTCGATGACGATCGGCGTGAACACCTCGCCGCTGGTCGGCCGCGAGAAGGGGAGCAAGGTCACCGCGCGCATGGTGCGCGACCGGCTGGACCGGGAACTCGTCGGCAACGTGTCGATCCTGGTGCTGCCGACCGAGCGGCCGGACACCTGGGAAGTCCAGGGCCGCGGCGAGCTTGCCCTCGCGGTGCTGGTGGAAACCATGCGGCGGGAGGGCTACGAGATGACCGTGGGTCGGCCGACCGTGGTGCTCCGTGAGGTGAACGGGCAGCGGCACGAGCCGGTGGAGCGGCTGACCGTGGACGTGCCGGAGGATTACCTCGGCGCGGTGACCTCGCTGCTGTCCCAGCGCAAGGCGCGGATGGAGAACATGACCAATCACGGGACCGGCTGGGTGCGGCTGGACTTCGTGGTGCCCGCCCGTGGGCTGATCGGGTTCCGCACCGAGTTCCTCACCGATACCCGGGGGACCGGCATCGCCCATCACGTGTTCGAGGGGTACGAGCCCTGGTCAGGCCCGCTGCGGATGCGGCCGACCGGGTCCCTGGTGGCGGACCGGTCCGGGCCGGCCACGCCGTACGCGATGTTCTCGCTCCAGGAGCGGGGCACGCTGTTCGTGCAGCCGGGGACCGAGGTGTACGAGGGAATGATCGTCGGCGAGAACTCCCGGTCCGACGACATGGACGTGAATATCACCAAGGAACGCAAGCTCACCAACGTGCGGCAGTCCTCGGGCGAGGAACTGGAGCGACTGATCCCGCCGCGGCTGCTGTCGCTGGAGCAGGCCCTGGAGTTCTGCGCGGACGACGAGTGCGCCGAGGTGACGCCGTCCGCGGTCCGGCTGCGCAAGACCGTGCTGGATGCCAAGGAGCGCGCCCGGCAGCGGGCGCGCCGTTCCCGCGGCGAGTGACCAGCCGCGTCCCCGGATCAGGCTGATGAATGCGAGTCTGGGTCACATCTATGTACACCAGCGCCGCACCCATCGCCAGGTAAGCGTGGGGGCGTGGGGGTGAAGGCATGGCTGGCGTGAGGCATGGCTGGCGCGAGGCATGGCTGGCGTGAGGGCGTGGCGAGGCGTGAGCGCGTGGCGAGGGTGAGCGCGTGGCTGGCGTGAGGGCGTGGCTGGCGTGAGGGCGTGGCGAGGGGTGAGCGCGTGCCGAGGGTGAGCGCGTGGCTGGCGTGAGGGCCTGTGCCGACGGAGGAGCGTGGCTGGCGTGACGGGCGGGGACGCGGGCTGGCTAGTGGACTGACAGGTAGATGGTGGAGAACAGGCCGAAGACCACGCAGTAGATGGCGAACGGGGTCAGCGTCCTGGTCTGGAAGTACTTCATGAGGAATCGCACCGACAGGTAGGCGCCGACGCCGGAAAGGATGCTCCCGACGAGCACCTGGCCGCGGATGCCGTCGCCGAGCGGCCCGGTCAGGTCTCCGACCTTGAGCACCCCCGCGGCCAGGATGACCGGCGTCGACAGCAGGAACGAGAAGCGCGCCGCGTCCTGCCGGGACAGGCCGCGGAACATGCCGGTCACCATCACGACCCCGTCCCGGCTGATGCCGGCGAACAGCGCGAGGATCTGCGCCGACCCGATGACCAGCGCCTGCCAGTAGCCGATCTTGGACAGCCGGGTATCGGCCTCGACGGCGCGGGACGCCTCGAGCTGGCGCGCGGCCCGCTGGCCCGAGGCGTGCATC
>JASHUI010000563.1:0-4989 GCA_030040095.1 Streptosporangiaceae bacterium
GCAGCCGACCCCGGCCGCCGGGATCCGGACGGCGAGCGCCACCAATGCCCGCTCGGTCACGGTCACGGTCAGGTACCCGCCGCCGGTGACCGAAGCCTCGCTGATCCAGTCCGTCCCCCGCAGCCGGCGGGCCAGCCGGGCGGCCGCCACGGCCGGCCCCTCGCCGGTCAGCTCGGCCAGCCGGAACGGGAGCGAACTCGCGTACGTCCCGGGCCCGCCGCCGGGCCCGGGACGCCAGCTACCGGACGCGTGCAGGCCCAGCTCCCTGCCGATGTCGCCGGGGATCACTGGCCCAGGCTACGGCGCTCCCTCTCCGGGTTTCGGACACGTGGCTTTTAGTGTTGATGTGCCCGTCACTGTCGTTGTTTGCGCCACGCCGGACCGCCCACACCAATGGCCGCTGCCGAGTTCCGGCGACGCCCGGGCGGCTGGGCGGCGTCTGTCGGTTGTGCGTGAGACTTCTGGTCGGTTGTGCGTGATATGCGAAGTTCTGCCGGGGCGGTGAGGTCGGGCTCGGGCTGGTTGCGGGGCAGGGCCTAGTTTCGGGCTGCGGGGTCCGGCTGCAGAACGTGTCCGATTCCCGGAACCGTGTCCGTAAATCCGAGACCGCGACCGTCCGTGAGCGGACCGGCCGCCGGTCGGGCGGTGCGTGCCCTCAGTCGAAGACGCTGGCGGGCGCGCCCGCCAGCTCGCGGACCACGCGGATCATCTCGGCTGGGTCGAACGGCTTGGTCAGGTAGGCGTCCACGCCGATCTGGCGTCCCCGGGACCGGTCGTCCTCCTGTGCCCGGGCGGTGATGAGCACGACCTTGATCCCGGCCGTCTGCGGGTTCCGGCGCAGCTGGGTCGCGGTGACCCAGCCGTCCAGGCGGGGCATCATCACGTCCAGAGTGATCACGTCGGGGTTGGCCTCGACCACCTTCTCCAGGCAGTCCTTGCCGTCGACGGCGGTGACGACATCGAACCCCTCGAGCGTGAGGTTGACGGCGATGAGCTGCCGAATGACCTCATCGTCATCGACAACCAGCACTCGCCCCAGTCCGTGCGTCACCTGGGCGAGGCTACCGCCTCCAGCGAGCCGATGCGTGGTGATCGACGCCGTGTTCCCGGATGTTCGCTGCCTGGTACCCTGTCTCAGACCCCGCGGGCGTTGCGCGTGGGCCATGTCCGAGCCCCCATAGCTCAGGGGATAGAGCAACGGCCTCCGGAGCCGTGTGCGCAGGTTCGAATCCTGCTGGGGGCGCCATCGCGCTATCCGCGAAAAACTCTGCTGACCAGGCAGAACGCGGTCGGGCGTACCTGGTGGCCCCGCCACCCTCCGCCACGTCGGGCGGTCATCTTCCGGGTTCCCGCCCCGGGCAGGCCGACCCGCTCGATGACCTCGATGACGATGACCTCGATGACATGGTTCCGCGACATAGTTCCGCACGTCGACGCGTACCCCGTCGATGTCCCCTGTCCGCCCCGGCGCGGCAGCCGCCGCATCCGGTCCGGGCGGACCTTGCCGGCCCGGCTCGGTCAGCGTCCGGCCGTTCTTGCGTGCGTGATTCTGAGACCTCTTTCAAGGGTCAGATACCCGCCTTGCCTGGGACTGATAATGGCCAATTGAACCGGCAGATCAAGCGAAGACCATGGCACCGTGACATCTGCCCGAACCGGCCTTCCGCTGCAGGACCGGCTGCAGGCGCGGGGTGGCCTGCCCCGGGGGACGTCAGTCCATTAGGACGGACCGAGGAAGCCACATGGCAACATCGGGATCCAACGCGCGATCGACGCGCGCCAGCAGCAGGGCGACGAGCGCCTTCGCTCTGATGAGCACCATCCTGCGGCAATCCGGTACCCTTCAGCTCACCGCCGCGCTGCGCAGCCACGCCAGACGGCGCGGCCACCCCATTCAGGGGACCACGAAGTGCTAAGCGACCTTGCCTGGACTCTGTGCCACAGCCTGAAGTCTCAGCCGGTACAGTGATCGGACGGCATCGCTGGCGCCCTTAATAGTTTGGGACCCCGAGACCGGGCCCGGTGGAGGAACCTTGGTCGAGCAGGTGCTGAATCAGCTCGTGGCGCTGGCGATAGGGCTCGTATTGGGGTTCTACTTCGAGAGAAGAGCTGGGCGAGAAACGCGCGAGCAGAATAAAAAATTGCGTGCGGAGTTGGAAGCACTGAGAAGCTCCGTCTACACCGTGGGGGGATCTGATAAACCCAAAGAACCCGATTTGTCCCTTGCTCCAGACAAGCTTGTGGACGAAGTCGTAAAGTATGCCAAGGCAATTCAAGACGCCGAGGGACGGGTCAGGAAGAGCCTGCTGGTTGAGCACTTCGCATCAGATGGTTACCTACCAGGCTCTGTGAATCAAGCACTTGATCTTGCTCAGAAATCGGGGTCGCTTTCAGTTAATGAAATGTGGGTGACCATCCAATGAGTCAAAGCACCTATGTCGGCATTGATTCAGGTGGGACTCGTACCAACGTCACAATTATTGCCGAGGACAGTTACGGAGAAGAACGCTCGGCCACGTACGAATCCGGGGACAGCCTCTCGGGAGCCCTCAGCCCCTCGTTGATGTCGGCGACCCTGCGGCGCATGGTCGCGCCGCTTCCACGCCGACTCGAGGATCTCGACGCGTCCGGCTCGGATATTTACGTGTGGATCAGCGCGGCCGGTTATACCGAATGGACGCGCAACGACTTGATCCAGGCGATGGAAGACGCGCTTCCCGCCGTTGGAAACGTGCGCGCCATTGGCTGCGCGAATGACGGGATATCGGCACTATTAGGAAGCCGGGCCGATGGCATCGTCGTCGCTGGTACAGGTTCGACGGCGATCATTCGCTCCAAGGCAGGCGAACTGGTTCAGGCCGGCGGACACGAATGGGTGGCCTGCGACGACGGCAGCGGGTTCTGGATCGGTCTCAATGCGATCCGGGTAGCGTACAGGGATTTCGCAAGCGGCGCGGACTCGGTGCTCCTGCAACGTTTCCGTCAGGTCTACGGTATTCGCGACGATGATGGCCGGGGCTTCATTTCCAAGCTCAGAGACCTGGCTATTGCCGACCCGCAGATGAAAAAAGAGATCGCTCGCTTCGCCGCGAGCGTCTGCGATGCGGCTGTCAGGGGAGATCCTTCCGCTCAAGATATCGTCAAGAAGCACTCCGAGGATCTCGCAGATGTCTCCGCGAGCCTCATCCGCCGCCAGTTCTCTAGGAGCGACCTCGCTGCGGGAATTTCCATCATCGAGGTTGGCGGGCTGCTATTCAACGAGTTGTATAGAAACAGCTTCGAGGCCCAGCTAGAGCTGCGACTCAGGGCAGGGCTCGAGGAGCGTGCCGTCGTCAACTGGCAGCGTGCGGTCACGGCTGCTTCCGCCTGCATTCAACTTGCCAGGGATCTTAAGGAGGGGAACACGGGGTTCCTTAAACTCGAGCTGGCGTTCCGTCCGGCCGTCGTCCGACCGTAAGCCGGCAAGGCCGGCAAAGTCATTGGGCAACGTGCGCTCCCCGCCATGGCAGCGCCTTTCTTCACGCCCCCGTCTCGTCGGTCACCGGCACCGGGGCTGGGCTGACGGCGAGTACGCAGGCCACCGGAGGGCTGAGGGCGAGGGTCCGGGTGCTCAGGTGCGTGAAGCCGGCGTCTGTGAGCAGGTCCTCGATCTCGCGGGCGGCGCTGCGGGAGGTGTCCGCCGTGGCCCCGGGGCAGCGGGGCTGGGACGCGATGGCGATGCGGCCGCCAGGCGCGAGGCGTCGGCGCAGATCGGCGAGCCGCCGGGCCGGCGCGGGCCAGAACATGAGGGAGTTGACCGCGAGGATGGCGTCGAAGGGGCCGCCGAGGGCGGGCGGAATCTGATCGACCGAAGCCCTGATCAGGGTGACCCGCCCGGCCCGGATGGCGGCGGCGTTGCGCCGGGACGCCTGCCGGAGCATCACGCCGGAATGATCGATGCCGTACACGTGACCTGCGCCGGCGCGGGCCAGTTCCGCGACCGCCAGGCCCGGACCGAAGCCGATCTCGAGGACCTGATCGGCGGGCTGCACACCGAGCAGCGAGACCACCCAGCCGCTGCGCTGCCGGTTGGAGGGGCGGTGGGCCATCTCCCATCCGGTCACGCGCCCGGCCGCGCCCCGGGGACGATGGGCCTGGCCGATGACGTCGCGGTCCAGCGCGCGCACGGCGGCGATCCCGGCACGCGCCACCGCGTACTCGACGGCCGCGGTCACTGCCCGCCGCACTGCCGGTGGCATGCTTCCCTCATGTCGTGTTCCCATGGCGGGCAGTCAACGCCTTCAAGCGCACCTGAAGTCAACACGCCCGGCGGCCTGCTCACCATCGGCGAACTGGCCCGCCGCGCCGGGGTCACCGCCTCGGCCCTGCGCTACTACGAGGAACTCGGCCTGCTCCCCCGGCCGGCCAGGATCTCGGGGCAGCGCCGCTACCCCGAGTCGGCGGCACGGGTTGTCGGCACGATCCTGCTCTACAGCGACGCGGGGTTCACCCTCGCCGAGCAGAAGGCCCTCATGGCCTCGCGTGCGAGCGCGCCCGGTGAATGGGGGCGGCTTGCCCGGCGCAAGCTCGCGGAACTCGACGAGCAGATCGCCAGGGCGCAGGCCGCCCGCGACGCCATCGGGCACGGACTGCGCTGCCCCCATGAGGACATCACGCAATGCCCCAACTTCAACGCCGGCATCACCGCCCGGCTCGCCGGCCAGCCGCTGTCGCGATCCCACCAGGAGTTGCACGGCAACGATTCCACCAGGCGACGGTAGCCGCAAACTCGTTGCATCGCCGAGGCTACATAGACACGCTCTTACCGTACAATTGAATTCGATCATATCTGCCCATGATCGGGTCGCCTTTCGCAAGGGCGTGAGGGCGAAAGATGGCGGTGGGCTATATTGGAAGCAACGATCCCGCGGCTCATGTTCTCGCACACCCCAGTCAATCTCTCAGACCGGAAAACTAGACTTTTCTCCTCCCGGACGTCGCCCTAAAACT
>JASHUI010000062.1:0-3611 GCA_030040095.1 Streptosporangiaceae bacterium
GACCCCGGTTAACGGGAGCGGCCCGCCAGGTAGAACCTGGCGGGCCGTGCCCGTAGCGGGAGGGGTGTTCGTGGGACGTTAAGTCAGGGACGGGAACATCTCCGGTGCCCACAGGCCGGTGAGTTCCTCGGGAACGGTGTCGAACGGAAACCGCGAGGCGAACGCGGGCTCGAGGTCGGACAGCCATATCGCACGCGGATCGTAACGGGCGAAGAACGGCCTGCCCACGAGATCCGGGTTGCGGGCCTGGATCATGTGCAGCGCGAAGACCTTCTCGCCCGCCACCTCGACCACCCCGTCCACGCATACCTTGCCCGGGGTCGCCGACATGGACGGGCCGCGCACCGTGCGGCACAGGCCGGACACGCTGGCGTAGGCGTCACGGTAGATCTCGTGCGCCCGGCACAGCGGGACCGCGAAGTACCCCTGCGGGCCGGTGTCGCGCTCCACGAACATGTAGTACGGCACCATGCCCATCCGCATCTGGGCGCGCCACATGGTGGCCCAGGCCAGCGGATCGTCGTTGATCGACCTGATCAGCGGCGCCTGGGTGCGGATGATCCCGCCCGCGGACCTGATCCGGCTCACCGCCTCGGCCAGAAGCGGCGGCTCGAGTTCCCGCGGATGCGAGAAGTGAGCCATGAGGGCCAGGATCTTGCCCGCCTCGGCGACCTCCCCGAACAGCCGCATGGTGTCGTCGGCGTCGGGGTCGGTGACGAACCGCTGCGGCCAGTAGGCGAGCGATTTGGTCCCGATCCGGATCGACTCCAGGTGCCCCAGCCGCGGGTCGAGCAGCGGCTCTATGTAGCGCCTCAGCACCGCCGCGCCCATGATCATCGGATCGCCTCCGGTGATCAGCACGCTGGTGACCTCGGGGTGCTGCAGGAGATAGCCGGTGACCCTGGTCATGTCGTCGGTCGCGATCTTCAGGTCCGGCTCGTCCACGAACTGCGCCCACCGGAAGCAGTAGGTGCAGTAGGCGTGGCAGGTCTGACCCTGCCTGGGAAAAACCAACACGGTTTCCGGGTATTTGTGCTGGACGCCCGGTAGCGGCTCGTCGGCGTAGTCCGGGATGTTGAAGGCCAGCTGGCCCGCCGGATGAGGATTTAGCCGGGTCCGCACGGCGTGGGCGGCCGCACGCACCTCCTCGTCTGGGGCACCACGGCCCAGCAGGTCACCGATTCGCCTGACGTCCTCGCCGGGGAGCATGTCCGCCTGCGGGAAGACAAGGCGGTAGATCGGATCGTCTGGGGCAGCATCCCAGTCGATGAGGTGCTCGACCACGTACTCGTTCGTGCGGAAGGGCAGCACCGCGGCCACCGCCCGAACCGCGAGCCGCTGATCAGGACTCAGCCCGGCCCGCTCGGTGAGTTTGTCCAGATGTTTGACCGTATATGCGCGAAACCGGCGGCCCGACGCCGAGAGGCCGGGCGCCATCTGGGGTAGTCCAGTCACGCATCTCCCTTCGGTTGATCGCCGCCCGTGGCGCGAGTTGCCCAGGCGCGCGAGACCCTTCACTGCTGCGGCAGGATCACCGCGCTGGGACCGGCCAGACCCTTCAGACGCAGAACGCGAGCGGCTTTACCGGTCCGTTGCCCTACAACTAGGTCACAATTACAAAACACTCAGCGAATCTGCAGGGTCCCCTGCGGCCCACCCACCTAGTGCCGGCATGTCCGACGGCGCGTCCACCACCGGCGACCGAGGGGTGCCCCCTAGTTGGGATACGTTCTGGTACCAGCAATGGTTCCCTGTCCGCAGCTGACCATGCCAAACGCTGCTCTTGGCCATCCCGTGGCGCTCCTCGCCGGTGAGAGCGGGCCGGAGGCCGGCCGAGGTGCCAGGACCGATCATCGAAGCGAGGCCAGAGCATGCGTCGACGAGGGAGGGGATCCGCGTCAAGGCGCCGGGGCGGGCGATCCGCGAACCGACTGCCCTGATCTTCGGCGGCGGGCCGTGAACTACCGGCCGTACCGGTGGCGCCTGGCCGGTCCGCCGGTGAGAAGCTGACCGCATGCGGGACTCGGTCTGGCGGCGGGCGGCTGCTCCGCCGGCGCGATCGGCGGAGCCCTGAACCGCGACGGGCGGCGAGCGGTCGCGGCCGCCGGGTCGGCGCGCGGCAGAGCGCCGCACGACGGCTGGGCACCCGGGCCGATCGCCGTGGACGCCATGGGCGGGGACCATGCCCCGGAAGAGATCGTGGCCGGCGCGGTGGCCGCGGCCAAGAACGGGACCCCTGTGCTGCTCACCGGACGCCCGAGTCAGCTGCGTCCGCTGCTGGTGAAGAACAGGGCCGGGGCCGACGTCCGGATCGTGCCCGCGGACGACTCGATCGCGATGGGCGAGGGCGCCCTGGCCAGCTGGCGCCGCGACCGGTCGAGCATCGCCGTGGCCTGCCAGCTTGTCCGGCGGGGCCAGGCGGTCGCGGTGGTATCGGCGGGGTCGACCGGCGGCATCGTCGCCACGGCCCGGCTCCGGCTGCGGTCGCTGCCCGGGATGCACCGCCCGGCCCTCGCGATCGTGCTGCCCACCCGTCCCGGACCCACCCTGCTGCTCGACGCGGGCGCGATCGCGGACCCGAAACCGGAGATGCTCGTTCAGTTCGCGCAGCTCGGGGTGGCCTACGCGCAGATCGCGTATGGCATCGCCGAGCCGCGGGTCGGCCTGCTGACGATCGGCGCCGAGCCTGGCAAGGGCAACAAGCTGGCCCGCCGGGCCCATGAGCTGCTCGACGCCGACCCGCCGCACGGCGGCAGGCCGATCAATTTCCTCGGCAACGTCGAGGGCGGTGACCTGCTCACCGGCAGGGTCGACGTCATCGTGACCGATGGTTTCACGGGGAACGTGGCGCTCAAGACGCTCGAGGGAACGGCCGAGTTCGCCGCCCGGCAGCTGCGGGAGGCGCTGGCCGGGTCCCGCACGGCGCGGCTCGGGACCTTGTTCCAGCGCCGCGGGCTGCGTGAGCTGGCCGAGCGGATGGACTCAGAGAGGTACGGCGGGGCCGCACTGCTCGGGCTGGAGGCCACCGTGGTGATCGCGCACGGAGCGGCCAGGGCCCGCGCGGTCGAGGCGGCCTGCGCGCTGGCCTCCAGCCTGGCCCGCGGCCAGATCACGGAGAAGATCACCGAGAGGCTGGGGTCGGCGCGGGGCGGGCACGGCCACTTCCTGCGCCGACCGTGACCAGCGGCTCCGCGGCGACACCACCGCGCCGCCCGCAGACGCCAACCCCCGCGCCACCCGCAGACGCCAACCCCCGCGCCGCCCGCAGACGCCACCTCCCCCGCCGTGCGCCGACAGCGACTTCCCGCACCTGGCCCGCCCTGGCGAGCCGATAGGCTTGATGCATGACCGATCCGCAGCAGGCTCTGGCCCGGCTGATGGCCGCGGCGCTGGCTGCGGCGTTCGGCCCGGACTACGCCGATGCCGACCCTCTGATCCGGCCGTCCCAGTTCGCCGACTACCAGTCGAACGTGGCGCTGTCCCTGGCCAAGCGGCTGGGCCGGCCCCCGCGCGAGGTCGCCGCCGAGCTGGCCGACCACCTGGGCGGCAGCGACGCGATCGAGCAGGCCGAGGTCAGCGGGCCGGGTTTCATCAACCTCACCCTGCGCGAC
>JASHUI010000564.1:0-2716 GCA_030040095.1 Streptosporangiaceae bacterium
CACCGAAACGCCTGGTCAGGGCGGCGATCATCCGCGCCCACTCCTCGTGGTGCGCCAGCGTGATCGCCTCCTGGACGCCAACCCCGTTCACAGGAACGGCCGCACCTCGACCTTCCGATTGCAGGCCTTCGACCCCTCGGTGGCGAGTTCGAGCGCCACGTCGAGGTCGGCGGCCTCGATGATCCAGAAGCCGGCGAGGTACTCCTTCGACTCCAGGAAGGGCCCGTCGGTGAACATCGCCTCCTCGCCGCGGTTGTCGATGACGGTGGCCGTGCTGGGCGCCGCGAGGCCACCAGCGAAGACCCAGCGGCCCTCCGTCTTGAGCCGGTCGTTGAACACGTCGATCGCAGCGTCCTCCTCCGGGCTGGCCAGGCCGGCCGCGTCGTGGATCACGGAAACCAGGTACTGCATCTAAGATCATCTCCAGTGGTCCTGGGCGCCCCTCGTGGGCGGCCTCTCATCCCTACTACGAACGTCTGTGTCCCGATCCGACACCGCCTCGCGGATTTGTTTCGAGAACGTTCCGGTACGTCGGTTGTACGTGATCCGACACGTCCCCGCCTGGCTCAGGGGTGGCGTCGCGCCAGCAGGTATGCGCGGCGTGTATCGACTTCACCTGGGTAGCTGACTCGCTCCAGCGTCATCTCGGTCGTCAAGCCGGCCCGCTCCATTGCGCCGGCGATCTCGGTTGGCTGGCAGAAACGGAAGTCGACATCCACGGCATGCCCCCACCATTCCTCCAGGTGCCTTACCTCCGTGCCGACGTGGAAGGCGATCAGGACAAGCCCGCCGGGCCGCAGTACCCGGCGGATCTCGGCGAAGGCCCGGGGTAGTTCCGCGGCCTGCAGATGAATGATCGAGTAGAACGCCACGGCCGCCCCGAACTCACCGTCTGCGGCCGGGAGTTCCAGGAAGTCGCCCACGCGGAACTGCACATGCGGGTAGTCCCGGCGGGCGACGGCGACCATGGCCGGGGACAGGTCGATGCCGACAGCGGTCATGCCCCGGCCGACGAGCCAGGCCGCGACGTGCCCGGGGCCGCACCCCAGGTCGGCGACCGGCGCGCCGTCGTCAGCCTGCTCGGCCAGGCAGGCCAGCAGGGCCCGGTCCAACGGTTTACCGGCGAGCTCGGCGCGGAACCCGGCCGCGTACGCCTCGGCGACGGCGTCATAGCTGCGGCGAACCGAATCATGCCGCGAGATCGGGCTATCCATGACCAAGAGTCTCGCAGGAGGAGCGGCGCCGGAAATAGCACAAATACCCCCACGGACCGTCCCAGCGGGTCAGGCCGCGACCCGCTCGCCCGCGGGCGCAGGAAGATTCCCAGGGCATCCCCCGGTCACCCGGCATGGTGTTTGTGCCGGGTAGCGTGACGAGATGGCGCTTGGCTCCGCCGCGGCCGCGCGGAACGAGGTCCGGTCCCTTCCGGCTGGTCCATGAACGAGAGCTGAGGCCGCACGGCGCACCGTGGTCGCTGGCCGGGTCCTGGCCACGTTCAGCGGCGCCACCGCGTTGCGCTCAAATCGACTGCCGGCCGGAGATTGGGGAGCAACTGCGGGGCACTGCTGGCAAGCAAGGAGGATGCCGTGAGCGAACTCGACCGGCTGGAAGCGGCCGCTGGCGAATGCCGCGAGATGATCCGCGAAGCCCACGCTGCCACCAAGGATCTGCGGGCCGCGGTACGTGAAGCGAAGAAGGAACTGGGCGACCTGGCGCACGACGAGGTTGCCGCTCACATTCAGCTCGAGGTCTCCCGGCAGCTGGAGGAGCTGGGCGAACGGACCGGTGAGGCCATAGCCGCGGCAACGCAGAAGGTGATCGCCGAGTTCGACCGGTTCGGTGAATCGTTGCTGGGCAAGGAGACCTACTGGCAGACAGCGAGCGGCCGACGCGCGGCCGCACGTCCCGACGTCGATGTGGCGACGCTCGACGTCCAGCCCCACGCAGAAGAGGGCTGATGCGCTAGCAAAATTCCTGGTCAAGCGCTGCCGCCCTCCCGGCGGTCGGCCACCCGTCCATGAGGGCTCACCGCGCCCGGCACTGCCCGGCCTGCACTCAAGTTGCGCTCGCTGAGCGGACGCGGGGCAGTCGGCCGGGATGAATGCGAGCCCGCTGTACATCCAGCTACAGCAACGCCGCACCCATCACGGGCAGCACCGGGCACCGCAGCCCAGGCGGCAGGCTGATGCCCGGATGCATAACGGACCGTAATCTAAATAATTACGGATCGTTAGGATGCGGCCCGGGCGGAAGCCACACGACCGCGCCGGGGCGGTCAGGTCGGCGCTCGAGGCGACGGGCGGCAAGATGGTCGCCGCTGGGGAGCGGCAGCGGCGGGCCGACTGAGGCCGGGAATTGGGTAATGGCCGCAAGCTCGGGCCCTGTGAACTCATCCGCCGCGCATGCCTTGGCGTTGGATGTTCTGGCTGCGGGGTGCGGCGAGGTCAGGAGCTCGGTGGCGTGGCCGGGGCGTAGGGGGTGCGGAAGAAGCCGCGAACGGGGTCGGCGATGCTCAGGTTGTGCTCGAAGGTGGTGGGTTTTGTCGGCGCCTGCGGGTCGAACCGGATGTAGATCCCGTCATTCTGGCCGCTGTTGGGGTCATAGACGTTGACGGTAACCTGGCTTTCCGAGGCGTCGTAGCCGTAGGCCAGCACCTGATGGTTGAGACCAAGATCGGCTGGGTCAGCGGAAGCGACCGTTACCACGCCGAGCGCCG
>JASHUI010000565.1:0-2663 GCA_030040095.1 Streptosporangiaceae bacterium
CGGGGGTGGTGACCGAGGACATGGTCACCGCCGCGGTGGCGATGACCGGCAAGGGCGGCAAGGTCACCATCACCGCGGTCGGCCACATCGGCGAGCACGCGGTGCACGTGCACGCCGGGATGCTGATCAGCTACCAGCGGCAGATCCGCGGCGCCCTGTTCGGCGACAGCAACCCGCTCTACGACATCCCCATGCTGCTGGGCCTGTACCGCTCCGGCGACCTCAAACTCGACGAACTGGTCACCCGCCGCTACCGGCTCGACGACATCAACCAGGCCTACCAGGACCTGGAAGACGGCAAGAACATCCGCGGCGTCATCATCCACGAGGATTGAGGCCATGACCGAGATGGTGCGGGCCGCGGTCCAGACCGGGCCGCGGCAGATCGAGTTGCGCGAGTTCCCCCGCCCGAAGACCGGGCCGGACGACGGGCTGCTGCGGGTGGAGGCCAACGGCATCTGCGGCAGCGACGTCGAAACCTACCGCGGCCATCTCGGCGGTCCCCGCCCGGCGTTCATCCCCGGCCACGAGCCCCTCGGCATCATCGAGGAGGTCGGCGAGCGAGCCGCGCAGCGGTGGGACGTCCAGCCGGGCGACCGGGTCGCGCTGGAGGTGATCGTGCCCTGCCGGGCCTGCCCGGACTGCCTGACCGGCCGCTATCAGTTCTGCCCGCACCGCAAATACGGGCACGGGGTCACCGGCATCGACACCGAGCCGGCGCTGTGGGGCGGGCTGGCCGACCTTATGTACCTGTCGCCCACCTCGGTGCTGCACAAGATGGACAAGAGCCTGCCGGTCGAGCTGGCCGCCATGTACAACTCGCTGGGCGCGGGGGTGCGCTGGGCCTGCCACCTCGGCGAGGTGAGGATCGGCGACACCGTGCTGGTGCTCGGCGCCGGGCAGCGCGGCATCGCCGTCGTGGTCGCCGCCCGCGCCGCCGGCGCCGGGACGATCATCATCACCGGCCTGGCCACGGACGCCCACAAGCTGGCCATGGCCCGCGAGTTCGGCGCGGACCACACGATCGTGGTGGACGGCGACACGGGCAAGACAAGCACGGGCGAGGACACGGTGGAACGGGTCGCCGATATCACCGGCGGCAAGATGGCCGACGTCACCCTCGAGCTCACCCCCATGGCCGCGGGCCCGGTCGCCGACGCGCTCGCCGCGACCCGCCGCGGCGGCCGGGTGGTCCTGGCCGGGCTCAAGGGAAATCGCGAGATCCCGCTGCGCACCGATGTGATCATCAACCGGGCGCTTACCGTCCGCGGCGCGTTCGGCGTGGACGCCAAGGGCATGCAGGACGCGATCGCGCTGCTCGAATCGCGGCGCTTCCCGCTGGAGAAGATGCACACGCACACCTTCGGGCTGGCGGACGCCGCGCTGGCCATCCAGACCCTCGGCGGCGAGATAGCCGGCGAGTCCGCCATCCACGTCTCGGTCCACCCGAACACCTAGCCGGCATCCGGAGGATCCGTGCTGGTCGACGCCCACGCCCACCTGCTCCCCCGCGACTATCCGCCCGACGCGCCCGAGTGCTTCCCCCGAATGGAGCCGGTCGACGGGAGCACCGCCCGGACCCTGGTCTTCGGTGCGATGCAGTTCCGTGCCCGGGACGTGTTCTTCGAGGCCGAGCGGCGGGTGGAGGAAATGGCGGCCTCGGGCGTCGACGTCGAGGTGCTCTCGCCGATGCCGCCGCTGCTGCGCTACGACCTGCCGGTCGCCGACGGCCTGGCCCTGGCCCGGCACGTCAACGAGTTCGCGGCGCAGCTGTGCTCGTTCGACCCGACCCGGCTGATCGGGCTCGGCATGGTGCCGCTGCAGGACCCGGACGTGGCCGCGGCCGAGTTGACCGCCGCCCGGGATCTGGGCCTGCGCGGCGTGGAGATCGCCTCTAACGTCCTGGACACGCCGATCGGCGACGAGCGGTTCCTGACGTTCTTCGCCGAGGCCGAGCGCCTGGGCCTGGCGGTCTTCGTGCACGCCATGCCATCGGCCGGCGCGGGGCTGCCCGCCCCGGCCAGGGGAACGTACGCCGTCGGGGTACAGGGCGCGATCGCGGCCGCGTCCATCGTGACCGGGGGAACCGCGGCGAAGTGCCCGGGGCTGCGGATCTCGTTCAGCCACGGCGCCGGGGGGTTCCCGCTGATGATCCCCCGCGCGCAGTACTTCTGGAGCGGCGCCTGGAACGAGGAGCCGGTGGTGCCAGGGCGCGCGATCATGCACGACGAGGGGCCGTCGCCGTTCGAGTACGCCCGCCGGTTCTACTATGACTCGCTGGTCTTCGACCGCAGGGCGCTGCGGTACCTCATCGACGTGCTCGGGTCCGACCGGCTGCTGGTCGGCTCGGACTTCCCGGCCATGCTCCGCGAGGAGCCCGCCGGGCGGACGCTGCGCTCCATGGACCTGCCCGACGGCGTGCTCGAGGACATCACCTGGAACAACGCGTTCCGCTGGCTGGGGATCAAGCCGCTGCGCGAGGGCGGGTAGTCAGACCGGCGCGCCGACCCGGCTGGGCAGCGCCGTCGCCGGGGGTGCGTACCCAGCCGGCCGCTGCACGGTGCTGGCCAGCCGCTGCCTGGCCAGCCACTGCTCGGGCTGCGCGGCGAGTCTCCTGGTGATCTCGCCCGAGGCGTCAGTGAGCAGGCTCGCGAGAGCCTGCG
>JASHUI010000566.1:0-9173 GCA_030040095.1 Streptosporangiaceae bacterium
GGCGGGGCGGCGGCGGCTTGGGGCGGGCTGGCCGGGATTCGGGGCGGGCCGGCGGGGGCTTGCGGCGGGCCGAAGGGAGCCTGGCGCCGGTCGGCGCCGGTCCATTTGGCGTCGATCCGGTCGGCCTCGCTCGGGTAGCCCTCGGGTCGGTACGGCTCGCTCTGGTAGCCCTCGCCCTGGTAGCCCTCGGGTCGGTAGGCCTCGCTCGGGTAGCCCTCGCTCTGGTAGGCCCTGCTGGCCGGGCTGCGGTACGGCTCGGCCCGGTTGGTCTCGGCGGGGAAGGCCCGCGTCGGGCGGGTCTGCGACCACCCGCCGGTCCCGGCCGGGTCGGCCTGGCCTGGGTCGGCGGCGTGCCGGGCCGGTCTGCCGTGAGCTTCCGACGTGCTCATGCCCGCCGGGTTCTGGCCGTAGCGACCGGCGGCCGCCGGGCGCCCGTACCTGCCCTGGGCGCTGGCCGGGGTGCCGCGCAAACCGGGAGCTTCCGCGGGGTCGGCGTACCGGTCCTGGCCGGCCTGCGGACCTGCGGACCAGCCGTCACGGTCGAGGGGCGTGCTGGGCCGGCCCGCGGCCTGGTCCGGGGCACCGTACCCGCCCTGCTGGTCCCGGGGCGGCCCGAACCAGTCCTCGGCTTCCTCGGGGTCACCGTAGCCGCCCGGCGAGGCGCCGTGCCGGTCCCGGGAACCTGGCGGGGCGGGGTATCCGCCCCGGCTGCCGGGCGGGGTGCCGTAGAAACCGTCCTCGGGCGGCCCGTAGCCGCGGGTGTCCTCGGTGCCCTGCCCGGGATCCTCCGCCCCGGGAGCGCCGTGGCGGTCGGGGAATTCCGTGCCTGGGGCATGGCCGCCGTTAGCGGGGGTCGGCCCAGCCTGGTGCCCAGGCGTAGTCATCTGTTTCCTCCGCGGCATCGTGGTCGCTGGCGTGAGCAGTGGGGCGGCCGGACGCAGGGGCCTGTCCCACGACGGTACCGGCTTCCCCGGGATCCTCGTGGCGAGGTTCTTCCCCGTCGCCGGGATCTGACTCGGAAGACTTCTCCCGCAGTGCCCGCCGGCCCCGCCGCAGCGCCCTGGTCGCCGAGGTCAGGACGAACACGGCCAGCGCGGCGCCGATGATCACAAGCGCCAGGGTGCCGTAGTGGGTGGCCTGGATGATCACGGAGGTCTGCGCGGGCAACGGCACCCCCTCCGGGGTGACCAGGCGGAGCGTGAGCGTGGTCGAGCCCACGTTGGACGCCGTGATCTCGACCTTTTTGATCTGTTGTCCCGGCGGGACGATCGTCGGCGGTGGCTGCGACTTGACCGATATCCCGCGACTCGGGCCGACCTCCAGGCGGACCTTCACCGGATAGTCGAGGCCGTTGGAGATCGACACCGGCACCGGGCCCTTCAGCCCGGCCAGGGTGATCCGGCGCGGTCCGATGATCGTGAGCTTGGACTCCTGGCCGGTCAGGTACCCGGTGAACTGCTGGACCAGGGCCTCGCCCTGCTGCCTGGCGGTGCCGCCGCCGCGCCAGGCGGAGGACTCCGCGGCGGCCACCCCGTAGTAGAGGGCGGGATCCGGGCCGGTCTGAATGCTCGCCAGCAGCTTCACCTGCTGGTCCAGGTCGCGAACCTGGCTCAGCATCGACCGGCTGAGCTCGGCCTTGCTGACCGTGGCCGGAGCCTGCCGGCTGACCTGCCCCGCGGGGTGCTTGGCCGTGGCCAGCTGGCCGAGGCTGACCGGCTTCAGCCAGGGCGCGTTGACGGTCTCGCTGAGCAGCTGGCCCGCCAGGCCCGCCGGCGGATCCCAGCGGCGCGGCGGGGCGACCACGATCGACCGGGCCAGGTTCGGCTGCTCCGCGGCGATCATGGCGGTCTCGGCCAGGAAACGCTGTGCCACCGCGAAGGCCGTCGCCTTCGAGTCGGACGGGGAGTTCGCCGAGCCGAGGATCTGCGTGATCGTGTCGTCGGACAGCAATACCTTCAGTGCGGGACCCTCGCCGTCGGGCGTGGTCGTCTGCGCGCTCGGGGTGAAGGTCTGCTGCGGCGACGGCGGCATCGTCGAGCTGTCGAGCACGACCGTGTTGATCTTGTCGCTCGCGGCCAGGTTCTCCAGCACCCCGTAGTTGGCGACGCCGTCGGCCGGCCAGGCCAGCCCGCCCAGGCTGAGGCCGGATCCGGTCGCGGCCGGAGCGAAGCTGCGGTCCAGCAGCCTGCCCGCCACCGTGCGGCCCACGCTGAAGGCCGTATCGAGGTCGGAGCTCATGTTGTTCCGGACCAGCGCCGCGATGTCGGCGTCGTCGTACGGCGTCACGAACACCGGCTGTCCGGCGGTCGCCGACTTGACCTGCGCGAGCCAGGCGGCGGCCGCCCGGCTGGCCGGCTCGGCCGAGCCGTGGCAGCCCGCCACCCCCCCGGCGCGGTAGGCCGTGGTCATGGTGGTCGCGTTGGCCAGCAGCGCCGGGTCGATCGCCCAGGTCAGGTGCGCGCTGTCGGCGTAGGCGCTGCCCGCCGCCAGCAGCCCGTTCAGCCTGCCGCCGCGGCCGAAGCTGGCGGCCAGGCCGTTGTTCAGCAGCCCGGCGCACATGCCCTGGCGGGGCTGGTCGATCAGCGGCCAGATCCAGGCGATCTGCTGCGGCCGGGGATCGAGGTCCTTGCTGCCCGGCCAGTACGGCAGGAAGGTCTCGTTCACGGTCAGCACGTCCCCGCTGGAGCTGTCCGCCTGAGCGGCGAGCGGGTAGACGCCGAACTGTGTCATCGACAGCTGACTGGGCTGCAGCGTGACCGACCAGGCGGCGGTGGCACCTGGGGCCAGCGTGCCGCTCAGGTTCGTCACTCCGTTCGGCACCGGGGAGTCGACCAGATAGGAGCCGTCCAGGTAGTCCTGCATCGTGCTCCTGCTCACGAAGCGGGAACTCGACGACAGGATCTGGACCGAGAGCCCCGCCATCGGCGAGGAAGAGGTGTTGGTCAGGCTTCCCTGGACCGTCACGGGCTTGCCCGGCTGGGCGTAGGCAGGATCCACCGAGGTGATGGCCAGCGAGACCGGCGACGTTCCCGCCTGCTGCGCCGCCGCGTCCGCGGCTCCGGCGGACGCCGCCAGGCCGACCAGGGCCGCCGCCGCGGTGGCGATGGCCCGGGCCGTCCAGCCGGTCAGCAGCGGACAAGGCATGGCGGAAATGCTATTGCGGCCGGCCAGGTCCGGTGAGCGAGGTAGTGCGGAGTGTTCGCCATCGTCTCCCTCCGCGCTCCCCGGGTTTCACAAAGCTTACGCTCAGCACCTACCCTCGATGGCCGTGCCGGATTCCACTTCCCAGAGCCCGCCCGAGCTCCGGTCGCCTGAGCCCAGGTCGCCTCAGCGCGCGCCCAGGCTGACCCAGCAGCAGCGCAAGGCGGCGGCCGTCCTGCTGTCCCGGGTTTCCGCGACGGCCGGCCAGCTTGGCGACATGTTCGCCCGCGGCGGCCACGAGCTCGCGCTCGTCGGGGGCACGGTCCGGGACATCTTCCTCGGCCGGCCTCCCGGCGACGTGGACCTGGCCACCGACGCCGTCCCGGAGCGCGTGCTGGAGATCGTCACGCCCTGGGCCGATCAGTACTGGACGATCGGGATAGATTTCGGCACCGTCGGCCTGCGCAAGGGTGACGAAACATTCGAGATCACGACGTACCGGAGCGAGCGGTACGCGAGCGCCTCGCGCAAGCCGGACGTGAGGTACGGGGAGTCGCTGACCGACGACCTGTCCCGCCGCGACTTCACCGTCAACGCCATGGCCGCGCGGTTGCCCGGCTATGAGTTCGTGGATCCCTTCGGCGGAATGCGAGACCTGAAAGACAGAGTGCTGCGCACCCCCGGCCGGCCGGAGGACTCGCTCAGCGACGACCCGCTGCGGACCATGCGGGCGGCCAGGTTCGCCGCGCAGCTGGGCTTCACCGTCGCGCCCGAGCTGCGCGCGGCCATGACCGAGCTGGCCCCGCGGCTGGCCATCGTGTCGGCGGAGCGGATCTCGGCCGAGCTGTCCAAGCTGCTGCGCTCGCCGCTGCCGGGCGGGCCGCGGCGCGGCATCGAACTGCTCGTGGACACCGGCGTGGCCGACCAGGTGCTGCCGGAGATCCCGCGGCTGCGGCTGGAGCAGGACGAGCACTTCCGGCACAAGGACGTCTACCTGCACTCGCTGACCGTCCTGGATCAGGCCATCGCCCTGGAGGAGCGATACGGCCTGCACCGGGACCTGGTGCTGCGCCTGGCGGCGCTGCTGCACGACATCGGCAAGCCCAAGACCCGCACCAGGTTGCCCGGCGGCAAGGTGGCCTTCCACCATCACGAGGTCAAGGGCGCTGCGATGGCCCGGGCCCGGCTGATCGCGCTGCGTTTCCCGGCCGACGTGGTGGCCGACGTGTCCCGGCTGGTCGAGCTGCACCTGCGATTCCACGGCTACGGCTCGGGTGAGTGGACGGACTCGGCGGTCCGCCGTTACGTCCGGGACGCGGGCCCGCTGCTCTCCCGGCTGCACGCGCTGACCCGGGCCGACTGCACGACCAGGAACCAGGCCAAGGCGCAGCGGCTGGCCCGTGCCTACGACAGCCTGGAACGGCGGATCGCCGAGCTGGCCGAGCAGGAGGAACTGGACAGCATCCGGGCCGACCTGGACGGGCACGCGATCATGCGGATCCTCGGCATCCCGCCCGGCCCGCTGGTCGGCAAGGCCCAAAGGCACCTGCTCGACCTGCGCATGGAGCACGGCCCGCTGGGCGAGGAACGGGCGACTCAGGAGCTGCTGGCCTGGGCGGCGGAGGAGGGGCTGGGCGCCGGGGGCTCGCCCCCGGCCGCCGGCTGATGGCCGAGCAGCCAGTACCCGGCGGCGACCGCCGCGTACCCGGCCGCGACCCCGGCGATTGCCCCCGGCGACCTGCCGTTGACCGGCATGAAGGTCACGCTGACCAGCGCCCCGGCCGCGATCGAGACGTTGAACGTCACGTCGTAGAAGGCGAACAGCCGCCCCCGGTAGTCGTCGGCCACCTCCTCCTGCAGGATCGTGGTCGCGCAGATGGCGACGCTCTGCGAGGCCAGGTACCAGCAGAAGCCGAAGGCCAGGTAGGCGACCTGAATGAAGGTCTCGCCGAGCGCGGCGGTCACCACCGCGCTGAAGGCCAGCAGCAGCGTGATGACCGTCGGCTTGCTCAGCCGCCTGGTGAGGGGCGGGACGAGCAGCAGGGCGCAGCCGTACCCGACCGCGGAGACCGTCGCCAGCACGGCGACGTGAGCCTCGGCTCTCGGCGCGCTCGACGGGTAGAAGTAGTTCCGGTACAGCAGGATCGAGAGCACGGACAAGATCCCGAACAGGAACTTGCCGCCGCCGGTGGCGGCGAGCGCGGCGGCCGGGCCCCGGTTGCTGACCGCGTACCTCGCGCCCGCGCCCAGGTCGCGCAGGACCGAGGACAGGTCGGACAGCAGCGGCCCCGGCACGGGCGCCCCCGGCTCGCGCACCGGGCCGAGCAGATCGCGGCGCATGGTGGCCGCCACCAGGCTCGCCGTGACGTAGCACACGCCCCCCGCCAGCAGGGTGATCGCGGCGCCGCGCTCGGTGTCGCCGGTGGCGGCGTTCAGGCCGAGGGCGGTGATGCCGCCGATCGCGCTCACGATCCCGCCCACGGTCGGGGACACCGAGTTGGCCATCACCAGCTTGTCCTCGGCGACCACGTGCGGCAGCGCGGCCGACAGCGAGGCCAGGAAGAAGCGGTTCACGCCCAGCACGAACAGCACCGCGACGTAGAGCGGTGCGCCCCGGGTCCCGGTCGCCATGATCGCCGCGGTCGCCGCCACGAACACCGACCGGACCAGCGCCGAGTAGACCAGGATCTGGCGCCGCGACCAGCGATCGATGAGCACCCCGGCGAACGGGCCGATCACCGAGTAGGGCAGGTAGAGGACGGTGAACGCGGCGGCCGCCGCCGTCGGGTTCGGGAACGTGGTCGCGTTGAAGAACACGTACGTCCCGACCCCGGCGGTCACGATCCCGTCACCGGCCTGTGAGATCAGCCGGGTCGCGAACAGCCGCCGGAAGCCATGCTCCGCCAGGACCGTGCGCAGGTCGGAAACGAAGGCCGAGCGCGCTATCCGGCGTCGCGGCCCTCCCCGGCCAGAGACCGGCCAGCTGCGGCGATCCGGCGGACGGGACACGCTACTCAGCCTACGGCGCGCCAGCGGTGCCGGGCGAGACCGTCGGCGCGACCCCCGATCAGCCCCGCCGGGCGCCCGCCCGGCCGGTCAGCGCTCGACCTCGCCGCGGATGAACTTGTCCACCAGGTCGCGGGCCACGTCGTCGCCGTACTGCACGGGCGGCGACTTCATGAAGTACGAAGCGGCCGACAGGATCGGGCCGCCGATCCGGCGGTCGAGGGCGATCTTGGCCGCCCGGATGGCGTCGATGATCACGCCGGCCGAGTTCGGCGAGTCCCACACCTCGAGCCGGTACTCCAGGTTGAGCGGCACGTCGCCGAAGGCCTTGCCCTCGAGCCGGACAAAGGCCAGTTTCCGGTCATCCAGCCACGGCACGTGGTCCGACGGGCCGATGTGCACCGCCGCCCGTTCCATCTCGTGCGGGATCTGCGAGGTGACCGACTGCGTCTTGGAGATCTTCTTCGACTGAAGCCTGCTGCGCTCCAGCATGTTCATGAAGTCCATGTTGCCGCCGACGTTGAGCTGATAGGTGCGCAGCAGTTCCACCCCGCGGTCCTCGAACAGCTTCGCCAGCACCCGGTGCGTGATGGTGGCCCCGACCTGCGACTTGATGTCGTCGCCGATGATCGGCACGCCCGCCTCGGCGAACTTGGCCGCCCACGCCGTGTCGGAGGCGATGAACACCGGCAGGGCGTTCACGAACGCGACGCCCGCGTCCAGCGCGCACTGGGCGTAGAAGTGGTCGGCCTGCTCCGAGCCGACCGGCAGGTAGGACACCAGAACGTCGGCCCGCGAGTCCCTGAGCGCCTTGGTCACGTCGACCGGCTGCTCGTCCGACTCGGTGATGGCCTGCAGGTAGTACTCGCCCAGCCCGTCCATGGTGGGCCCGCGCTGCACCATGACGCCGGTGGGGGGCACGTCACAGATCTTGATGGTGTTGTTCTCGCTGGCGACGATCGCCTCGGCGATGTCGCGCCCGACCTTCTTGGCGTCCACGTCGAAGGCGGCGACGAATTCCACGTCCCGCACGTGGTACGGCCCGAACTGGACGTGCATCAGGCCTGGCACCCGGCTGCGCGGGTCGGCATCCTTGTAGTACTCCACGCCTTGGACGAGGGAACTCGCGCAGTTCCCGACGCCAACGATGGCTACCCGTACCGAACCCATTCGGATTGCTCCTTTTCCTCATGCCATGCGGGTGTCAGGGCGAGGCCGGCCTCAGCCGACCGGGCCCCCTGAGCCGCTTTGCGTGTGATCCCCGGCGCGCCCTCCGGGCCCCGGGCCAGCTTCCCGCTCCGATGCGATTAGTTCGTTGAGCCAGCGGACTTCCCGTTCGACCGACTCCAGGCCATGCCTTTGCAACTCGAGCGTGTAGCTGTCCACCCGCTCCCTGGTCCTGGACATCGCCGCCCTGAAGCTGTCCAGGCGCTCCTCGAGCCTGCTTCGCCTGCCCTCGAGGATCCGCATCCTGACGTCCGCGCGGGTCAGGCCGAAGAACGCGAAGTGCACGCCGAACCCGTCGTCCTCCCAGGACGCCGGCCCTGCCTCGCCGAGCAGGTCGTGCAGCCGTTCCTTGCCCTCCGCGGTGAGCCGGTACACGATCTTGGACCGCCGGCCCGCCAGCGGCTTGGCGGTCGGCCCGGCCGGGACCTCCTCCGCGATCAGGCCCTGCCGCAGCAGTTCCTTCAGGCACGGGTACAGGGACCCGTACCCGAACGCGCGGAACGCGCCGAGCACCGAGTTGAGCCGCTTGCGCAGCTCGTATCCGTGCATTGGCGTCTTGTGCAGCAGCCCGAGGACGGCCAGCTCGAGTACGCCCGACCGCTGACTGCCCACGCGCCCTGCCTCCCTGCGTGGCGCCGGCCCGCCGCCGCACGACGCCTGGCCTGAGCCACCGCATTACGCCTAACATGCAAGCTTTAACGCGACGCCTCCCGGCGCCATGTCTCAGAACGATGTATCGCTCCGATACATCGTCAAGATAGGCGGTCAGCGGTGGGAGCGCAAGTCGGGCGCGACCGGCGCCGCCGCAGCGGCCTCTGGCGGCCATCCAGGTCTCGGAGAACCAGCGGTTCCGTCGTAACCTGTCGGGCATGAGGCGATCGGTCGTGGACTACGGGCTCGCGCGGCGGGCCACGCTCGCGTCCGTGTTCTCCGGACGCACCACGGTCACCGACGTCTGCGACGCTCACCCGTACCTGCTGCGGGCGGCCAAGTTCCACGGGGAGGCCACCGACCGGGCCTGCCCGATCTGCAGAAAGACCAAGCTCACGCACGTGACATACGTCTATGGTGATGAGCTAGGCCGCTACGAGGGGCGGGTGAAGCAGGCACCGGAGTTGGCGGAAATGGCCGCCGAATACGCGGAGTTCCAGGTTTACGTCGTCGAGGTCTGTCAGAGTTGTGCCTGGAATCACCTCGCATCGTCCTATGTACTCGGCACGGGTGAACCGCAGACCCGGCGCAGACGGCGCGCCCGTGCCGGTGACTGAACGAGCCGGTCGCACGCGTCCTGGCCCATGCTGAGGTCGCGCGGGACGGCGAGGTGTTACTCGCGATACGTGCCGGGACAGTAGGTACCACAGGGTACCTTGAGGCTCGACGGGACTGCTGCGCTCGCGACCCCCAACCCCGACCAGCGAGGACGCGTGAGTAATCAAGATTCTCCCGGGCCGTACTGGCAGGAGCCGTCCGGCGCCGGCCGGCATGGCGCGCGACGTGCGCGCGGCGGCGAGGATCCCTACCCACGGGAAGATCGCTACGGCCGTCCGGCCGACAACGGCTCGAACGGGCACCGCTCGAACGGCCGCGGCCCGGATGGCTACGGGCCCTCGAACGGATACGGGCCCGGCGGCACCGGCTCCAACGGCAATGGCCGCTCGAACGGCACTGGTTACGCTGAGTACGGCAATGGCCACCGTCAGTCCGGCGCCGGCCGTCCGGTTCCCGGCGCCGCCCCCGACGGGTACGGGCGCCCGGCCGGGAGCGGCAGCGGCGCGGACCGGTACGGCAGTCCCGACGGC
>JASHUI010000567.1:0-4065 GCA_030040095.1 Streptosporangiaceae bacterium
TCGGCGGACGCGCGCAGCCGCACCGCCCGGGCCGAGGCCATGCCGAAGCTCTCCTTGTACAGCCGGCCGTCGGCGTCGCGGAACACGTCGCCGGGCGACTCGCAGGTGCCGGCGAACCAGGACCCGATCATGACGTTGGACGCCCCGGCCGCCAGCGCCAGGGCGACGTCCCTCGGATACCGGACGCCCCCGTCCGCCCACACGTGGGCGCCGAGCCGCCTGGCCTCAGCCGAGCAGTCCAGGATCGCGCTGAACTGGGGCCGCCCGACGCCGGTCATCATCCGGGTGGTGCACATGGCCCCGGGCCCGACGCCGACCTTGACGATGTCGGCGCCGGCCGCGACCAGGTCGGCGACGCCCCCGGCGGTCACCACGTTGCCGGCCGCCACCGGCACGGCCGGCGACAGGTCCCGCACCGCGCGCAGCGCGTGGATCATCTTGTCCTGGTGGCCGTGCGCGGTGTCGACCACCAGCAGGTCCGCGCCCGCGTCCAGCAGCAGCTTGGCCTTGCCCGCGACGTCGCCGTTGATGCCGAGCGCGGCCCCGACGCGCAGCCGCCCGCGGCCATCGGTGGCGGGCTGGTACAGGGTCGCGCGCAGCGCCCCGGTGCGGGTCAGGATGCCCACGCAGCGGCCGGTTTCGTCGATGACGGGGGCGAGCCGGTGCCGGCCGCCGTGCAGCAGCCCGAACGCCCGCTCCGGGTCGGTCCCGGCGGGCAGCGTGAGCAGTTCGGTGGACATGACCTGGCGCAACTGGGTGAACCGGTCCACGCCGTGGCAGTCGGACTCGGTGACCACGCCGACCGGGTACCCGTCCTGGACGACGATCACCGCGCCGTGCGCCCGCTTGGGCAGCAGGCTGAGCGCGTGCCCGGTCGTGGCCTCCGGGCCGAGCGTCAGCGGCGTGTCGTACACCAGGTCCCGGCTCTTCACCCAGGACACCACGTCGGCCACCACATCGACCGGGATGTCCTGCGGGAGCACGGTCAGTCCGCCGCGCCTGGCCACGGTCTCGGCCATCCGGCGGCCCGCGACCGCGGTCATGTTGGCGACGACCACGGGGATCGTCGTGCCGCTGCCGTCGCGTGTGGCCAGGCTCACATCGAGCCTGGAGTCCACCGAGGACCGGCTCGGCGTCAGGAAGACGTCGCTATAGGCAAGGTCGTGGAACGGTCGTTGTTCGATAAGGAATCGCACGTCACCGATTCTGCCCCCGGTCGGGGGATGCCGAACCAAGACCGCGGACGGCGCCCGGCTCAGGTCAGGTGGAAGGCGGCGTAGATGATGGCGCTGAGCCGGTCCACCATCTCGTCCCTCGGCAGCCCGACCTCCACGCTGAGCAGGTAGTTGATGCGCTCGAGCATCATCAGGCAGGCCACCGCGGTGAGTTCGGCGTGCTGGGGAACCGTGCTCGGCCGGTCCCGCCCGGCCGACGCTGCCGCGGTCATGCCCTGCGTCATGGCCTCGGCCACCCGGAACATCACCTGCAGCCCCTCGCCGTAGACCTCCTCGTTGACGTCATCGGCCGAGGTCAGGATCCGGAGCACCGGGGCGTGCGCGGCGTAGGTGTCGAAGAACTGCCCCACCCAGGCGCGCAGCGCCTCCCGGCCGGCGTCGTTCCTCGTCACCACGGGGAAATCGCCGGTGATGATCTCCATGTCGTGCAGCGCGTCCCGCAGCAGCGTCTTGAACAGGTCGTCCTTGCTCGCGAAATAGAGGTAGAACGTCCCGTGCGAGGTCTTGGCCCGGCGCACGATGTCGTCCACCCGGACGGCCTGGAAGCCCCGCTCCTCGAACTCGGCGGTGGCGGCCTCGAGCAGCTTGCGCACGGTCTCCCGCCCCTGGCGGCCGAGCTCGCGTTCCTGGGCCGGGGCCCCGCCGCCCAGCGAGGGCCGCGCCCGGCCGGGTGTGTCTCTGCTTGGATTGCTCTCGGAGTCGCCCGTGCGGCCCAGCGCCGCAGCCTTGCCCTCCACTAGCGCCTCACGCCCCGGGGCGCGACGCTGCTGCCTCCCGTTCGCTCGTTCAAGCCCGGTCCCTCCTCGTACTGGGTCACAGGCGGTCTCCCGGGTCACATCGCGAGACTAGTCCCGTCAGGCGACAGCCAAGTCCGGTATCCGGCGGCGGTCACGGACCGAGTACCTGGGCCAGGTAAGCGTTACCGAACCGGCGCTCTGGGTCGAGTTCGTCGCGCAGCGCGACGAAGTCGGCGTATCTAGGGTACGCCTGGCTCAGGTAGTCCGCGTTTCTGGTGTGCATCTTCCCCCAGTGCGGCCGCCCGCCCGCCGCGATCATGACCGCCTCGACGTCCCGGAAGTACTCCTGGTGCTCCGATGCGTGATACACGTGGATCGCGATGTACGCGCTGTCCCGGCGGTAGGCGGTGGACAGCCACGGGTCGTCGCCCGGGGTGACCCGGACCTCGATGGGGAAGCTGATCCGCCAGTCCCGTCGCGCGAACAGCGCCCTGACCTCGGCGAGCACATCGGCAAGCGCCTCACGCGGGATCGCGTACTCCTCTTCCTTGAACCGGACCCGCCGCGGGCTGGTGAACACCTTGTACGCCGCGTCGACGTAGCTGCGCGAGCCGAGGGCCTTCCCGGCCACTCCGTTGACCGTCTTGATCACCGCGGGGACGGCGTGGCCGAGCCGGCAGGTGACGCCGAACACCGTGTTGGACAGGAACTCGTCGTCGAGCAGGAAGCGCATCCGGCCGAGCGGCCGGGGCGGTCCCGGCGACCGGTTGTTCCGCTTGGTGAGGCAGCCCTCGGTGTGCGGGAACCAGTAGAACTCGAAATGCTCGTTCTCCGAGGTCAGCTCGTCCAGCCGGGAGACCACCTCGGACCAGCGCATCGGTTCCTCCCTGGCCTCGAGCAGGAACGCCGGGACCACGCGGAAGGTGACGGCGGTCAGCACCCCGAGCGCCCCCAGGCCGACCCGGGCGGCGTCGAAGAGCCGGGGAGAGTCCGCGGCGGAGCAGGTCACGGTCGTCCCGTCGGCCAGGACCATTTCCAGGCCCGCCACCTGGGCGGCCAGGCCGCCGACGTCGCGGCCGGTGCCGTGGGTGCCGGTCTGGATCGCCCCGGCCACGGTCTGCGCCTGGATGTCGCCCATGTTGGCCAGGGATAGCCCGTGCGCCAGCAGGTCGGCGTTGAGCACCCGCAGCGGGCAGCCCGCCTCGGCGGTGACCAGGCCCGCCGCCGGGTCCACCGACCGGATCCTGGTCAGGCCGTCCGGACGGAGCAGCACGCCGTCGGTGACCGCGACCGGGGTGAACGAGTGCCCGGTGCCGACCATCCGCACGGTGAGGCCGGCCGCGCCCGCGGCGGTGACCTCGTGGGCCACATCCTCGGCCGAGCGCGGCACCGCGACCCGGCGCGGCCGCGCGCTCTGGTTGCCGGCCCAGTTCCGCCACCCGGCCGCCCCGGGGCCGCCCCGATCATCTTTCGGCATCGCCCCATTCTGCCGGTTCTTCCGGCCCGGGCAGGCGAAGCCAGCGCAGGCCGAGCAGGCAGGCGATCACCGCTCCCGCGCCGCAGGAAGCGGCGAACCAGTAACCCCAGCGCGCGCCGCCCTCGTCGACGAGGTGCCCGGCGACGGCCGACCCCGCGGCCACGCCGACCGAGATCGCCGAGGTCAGCCACGTCAGGCCCTCGGTCAGGCGCCCGGCAGGTGCCTGCTGGTCGATCAGGCTGAAGCCGGCGATGAGCGTGGGCGAGATGGCGAGCCCGGCGAAGAAGACGACCACCGCGAGCGGGCCGAGACCGGGCACGGCCCAGAACGTCGCGGTCCCGCTCCACATCAGGAACAGGGCGATCGCGAACCGCCGGTGAAGCGGCGCGCGCCAGGTCCGCGACCCGTACCAGAGCCCGCCAACGGCGCTGCCCAGCGCATAGGTGCCGAGGATCAGCCCGGCCAGCGGCTTGTGCCCGTGCTCCTGGGCGAAGTCCACGGTGCTCAGGTCGATCGTGGCGAACATCCCGCCCAGCAGGAGGTAGGCCGGCGCCAGCGTGATCAGCGCGGGCGCCGGGAGCCGGATGCGGCGCGACGCCGTGGCCCGCGGTCGCGG
>JASHUI010000568.1:0-5114 GCA_030040095.1 Streptosporangiaceae bacterium
CGGGCGGGGTCAGGCCTTCCCGGTCCGGCCACGGAGCGGCCTCCTCCTGGCCGACGGGCATGTCGAAGCGCGCGATCAGGTCACGCCAGGCGGCATCGTCCCCGTCCGCCCGGCCGCCGCTCGCGCCGCGGCCGCTCGCGTCCTCGCCGCTCACGTCCTACCTGCCTCGCACCTCATAGACCTGGCGTTACCCGCCGCACTGCTACGGCTATCCTCTCCCAGCCCGGCTGTGCGCCCGTACGAACCCCAGGCTCCCGGCAAAGATGTCCTCGGCGTCATTGTCAAGAGTGGCAACGTGATAGCTGTCCGGACATTCCCGGATCTCCAGATCCGGGATCTTCTCGCGCAGCACCCGGAGGCTGGCCGGCCCGACCACGTGGTCCACGGCGCTGCGGTACACCAGCACCGGCTGGGTCACGTCGGCGAGCCGCGCCTGGGTGGTCCGCCACAACCCGGGCAGGCTCGCCGCGGCCTTGACCGGGACCCGGTCGTAGGCCACCTCGGCCGCTCCCTCCTTCTTGATGTCGCTGGCGATGCCCTTCAGCGAGGGGACCACCAGCTTCAGCACCGGCGCCAGCGCGAACAGCCGGGTGTCGGCGGTGACCGACGGGTTGACCAGCACCAGGCCCGCGACCGAGGCGCCGCGCAGCTCGGCCAGCCGCAGTGCCAGGCAGGCGCCCATGGACAGCCCCATGACGAAGATCTCGTCCGAGCACCCGCGCAGCTCGTCGAACGCCCGGTCGACCTCCGCGTACCAGTCCTCCCACCGGGTGCGCGCCATGTCCTGCCACGTCGTGCCGTGCCCGGGCAGCCGCGGCAGCCACACGCTCAGCCCCGCGTCGGCCAGGTACTGCGCCCACGGGCGCAGCGACTGCGGGCTGCCGGTGAAGCCATGACAAAGGAGCGCTCCGGTGGGCCCCCCGGGGTGGGTGAAGGGTTCTGCGCCTGGCATCACTGGCATGGCCGGTCCTCTCCGCGGGCGGGTGTCCGGCACCCGCGACCCGCTCTTCGCATCGTCGCACGGCGGGGCGGCCCGCAGGGGCGCCCCGCCGCACCCGGTTGCGGATCGTGTGCGGGCCGCGCCCGTTGCGGTGTCGGCAGAGCGCCTTTACGTGGGAACATGTGTACGTGTTCTACTGGGTGGTTAAGGCGATACTCTGGCCGTTCCTCAGGATCGTGTTCCGGCCGTGGGCCGACGGCATCGACAACGTCCCGCGAGAGGGACCGGCGATCATCGCCAGCAACCACCTGTCGTTCTCCGACCACTTCTTTGCCCCGCTGCCGCTGCCGCGCAAGGTCGTCTTCCTGGCCAAGTCGGAGTACTTCACCGGCCGGGGCCTCAAGGGCCTGGTCAGCAAGGCCTTCTTCCGCGGCGTGGGCCAGATTCCGGTGGACCGCTCGGGCGGCGAGGCCAGCGAGCGCGCGCTGCGCACCGGGCTGCGCGTGCTGGCCCAGGGCCACCTGCTCGGGATCTATCCCGAGGGCACCAGGACCCCGGACGGGCGGTTGTACCGCGGGAAGACCGGCGTGGCCCGGCTGGCCCTCGAGGCGAGGGTGCCGGTGATCCCGTGCGCGATGATCGGGGGCTTTGAGTTCCAGCCGCCCGGCAAGATCAGGCCAAGGCTGCGGATCCGGCCGGGGGTCAGGTTCGGCAAGCCGCTCGATTTCTCCCGCTACTACGGCCTCGAGCACGACCACGTTGTGCTCAGGGCGGTGACCGACGAGGTCATGTACGCGATCATGAAGCTATCGGGCCAGGAGTACGTGGACCATTACGCGCAGCGGTCCAAGCTGGGGGTGCCGTTGGGGCTGCGTAAGGACGCCGCCGATCAGCGCGCGCACGAGGACAGCGGCCAGGACGGGACGGCGCCGGACGGCGCCGTCCCGGGGGAGCCGGTGCCGCTCGAGCCCGGTGATCTCGCCGGTTAGCCGGTCGCCGGGCGGGCCCAGCCCGTGGTGCGCCGAACGGCCTCGCGCCAGGCGTCGTAGCCCGCGTCGTCCCGGGGCCCGGGCGTGAACCGCCGGTCCAGCCGCCAGGTCGCCTCGAGTTCCGCGGGCGACGACCACACGCCGGCGGCGAGACCGGCCAGGAACGCGGCGCCGAGCGCGGTGGTCTCGGCCACGACCGGCCGCTCGACCGGTTCCTGGAGCTGGTCGGCCTGGATCTGCATGAGCAGGTCGTTGGCGCTCGCGCCGCCGTCCACCCGCAGCACGTCGGCGCCGTCGTGGCCCGCATCGTGGACCGCACCGGGCCCAGAGTTCGCCAGACGGGGCGTCATGGCCCCTTGTCTGCCTTCGGCTTCGGCCGCCATCACGTCCGCGACGTCCCTGACCTCGAAGGCGATCGCCTCGAGCGCCGCGCGAACCAGGTGCGCCCGGGTCGTCCCGCGGGTCAGGCCGAACATGGCCCCCCGCGCGTCCGGGTCCCAGTACGGCGCGCCGAGCCCGGTCAGCGCGGGGACGAACACGACGCCGCCGGAATCGGGCACCGAGCGCGCCAGCGCCTCGCTCTGCGCCGCGTTGTCGAGCAGGCCCAGCCCGTCGCGCAGCCACTGCACGGCGGCGCCGGTCACGAACACCGAGCCCTCCAGCGCGTAGGTCAGGGTCCCGGACCCGTCCATCCACGCCACGGTGGACAGCAGGCCGGCCCGCGACCGGACGATCGAGGCGCCGGTGTTGGTCAGCACGAACGAGCCGGTCCCGTAGGTGCACTTGGCCGATCCGGGGGAGAAGCACGTCTGGCCGAACATCGCCGCCTGCTGGTCGCCCGCGATGCCCCCGATCGGGAGCGACAGGCCGAGAAAGGCGTCCGGATCGGTGCGGCCCGCCAGCCCCGATGACGGCACCACCTCTGGCAGCGCGTGCGGCGGCACGTCGAACAATTGGCACAGCTCGGATGACCACTGCCCGGCGCCGATGTCGAAAAGCAGCGTGCGGGAGGCGTTGGACGCGTCCGTGACGTGGCGCCGCCCCCCGGTCAGCCGGGCGATCAGGTACGAGTCCACGGTGCCCACGGCGAGCGAGCCGCCGCGCACGTCGGCCCACAGCGCGGGCTCGTGCTCGGCCAGCCAGGTGAGCTTGGTCGCGGTGAAGTACGGGTCGAGCCGCAGCCCGGTCAGCGCGGTCACCCGGTCCTCATGGCCCTGATCGCGCAGCCGGGCGCAGATGGCCGTCGTCCGCCGGTCCTGCCAGACGATGGCCCGGCGGGGCGCGGCGAGCGTGGCCCGGTCCCAGATCGCCGCGGTCTCCCGCTGGTTGGTGATCCCGACGCAGCTCGGCGGGTCGGCCCCGGCCCCGGCCAGCGCCTGGCGGCATGCGGCCAGGGTTGCCTGCCAGATGTCCTCGGGCAGGTGCTCGACCCAGCCGGCCTGCGGATAGAACTGACGAAATTCCTGGTAGCCGCGTCCGGCCATGGACCCGTCGGCGGAAATCACCAGTGCCGTGACCCCAGTGGTCCCGGCATCGATCGCGAGCACGCTCATGCGCACTAGTGTGGCGGTCGGAAGACCCGCAAGCCCCCACGCGAGAGGAAGATCCATGCGAGTCGGAGTGCTGACCGGCGGCGGTGACTGCCCGGGCCTGAACGCGGTCATCCGGGCGATCGTGCGCACCGGAGTGGCGGAATACGGGTATGAGTTCACCGGATTTCGTGACGGCTGGCGCGGCCCGCTGGAGGGCGACACCATGCCGCTGGACGTGGAGGCAGTGCGCGGCATCCTGCCCCGCGGCGGCACGATACTCGGTTCGTCGCGGACCAACCCGCTGAGCGACAGCTCCGCGTCGGCCGGCCGCTCCGGCCTGCAGCGGATCGAGGACAACCTCGCGACGTTCGGCGTCGACGCGCTGGTCGCGATCGGCGGGGAGGACACGCTGGGCGTGGCCGCCCGGCTGCACGAAGAGGGCGTGAAGGTGGTCGGCGTGCCCAAGACCATCGACAACGACCTGGGCGCGACGGACTACACGTTCGGCTTCGACACCGCGGTGAACATCGCGATGGAGGCCATCGACCGGCTGCACACCACGGCGGAGAGCCATCACCGGGCGCTGATCGTCGAGGTCATGGGCCGCCACGCCGGCTGGATCGCGCTGCATGCCGGGATGGCGGGCGGGGCGAACGTGATCCTGATCCCGGAGCAGCCGTTCGACATCGAGCAGGTCTGCCGGTGGGTGGAGCACAGGTTCCAGACCAGGTACGCGCCGATCGTGGTGGTCGCCGAGGGCGCGCACCCCAAGGAGGGCACCGAGGTGCTCGCCGCCGCGCAGCTGGACGAGTTCGGCCACGTCCGGCTGAGCGGGGTCGGCCAGATGCTGGCCAGCGAGATCGAGAAGCGCACCGGCAAGGAGGCGCGCTGCACCGTGCTCGGCCACATCCAGCGGGGCGGCACGCCGTCCGCGTTCGACCGGGTGCTGGCCACCCGGTTCGGCGCGCACGCGATCCGGGCCGTGGCCAGCGGGGCGTTCGGCGCCATGGTGGCCCTGCGCGGCACCGAGATCGTCCAGGTCCCGATCGCGAAGGCGACCGCCGAGCTCAAGCTGGTGCCGCCGGAGCGTTACGCCGAGGCGGCGCTGTTCTTCGGCTGAGCGCCGCCGCTGCCGCTGTCCGCCGGGACCTTACCGCCGTCCGGCCGAGTTCTGCCGCCGTCCGGCCGGGTCCTGCCGCCGTCCGGCCGAGTCCTGCCGCACCTGGCGGGCGGCGCGGAACGCGGCGGCCTTGACCCGGTTCTGGCAGGCGGTGGAGCAGAAGCGGCGGGTCGCGTTGCGCGAGGCGTCGACGTAAACCCGGTCGCACCGGGGCGCGCCGCAGACGCCGAGGCGGCCGCCCAGGTCGCTGCCGAGCACCACGGCCAGGCCGGTCGCGCAGCCCGCCGCCCAGCCGATGACCAGCGATTCCTCGGCGCCGTGGAAGTGCAGGTGCCAAGGCTCGCCGTCGTGCCGGTCCAGCCGCGGCCGGGCCCCGGTGTCGGCCAGCATCCTGTTGATCAGGTCGGCCGCGGCATCGGTCCGGCCCGCCGCCACCGCGTCGAAGACCTCCCGGATCGACCCGGCCACGGCGACGAACTCGTCGGCCTCGGCCTCGGTGACCTCCCGGGTGTCCGGCCGCCCGGCCCGCAGCG
>JASHUI010000569.1:0-21953 GCA_030040095.1 Streptosporangiaceae bacterium
GCGCGCGGTGACGTACGACGGCCAGTCCAGGTACCGGCCGTCGGCCGCGCAGGCGGCGAACCCCGGCCCGGTCAGCCCGGCGGCAGCGGCGAGGTCCGCGAGCTCGGCGTCGCTCAGTCCCGGCCCGCCCTCGGGCGGCTGGCCGACGAACAGCGCGTGCGCATACTCGACAAACCGTCCCCCGTCGGCCGCGCAGCCGGATGCCGCGGCCGCGCGGGTCGAGTAGTTCGTCGTCGACGCCTCGTCCAGGAAGTTCATCGGGTGGTAGGCCAGGGTGGCCCGGTTCTCGGCGGCCAGCCGCGCGAGTCCGGTCCCCGAGGACAGCTCGAACCGCCGGCAGAACGGGCACAGGAAGTCGATGAATATGTCCACCAGGACCGGGCCGTGCCCCACGGCAATCCCGTCGCCCGCCGCGGTCGCGCCCGCGGGTACCCGGCTCGGCGCCGCCGCGGTCATGGCTCCTCCGGATGATCTATCGGCATCGACCCACGCTAGCAAGGCCCGCCGGAGGCCGTTGCACCCGGCAGGCGGCGGCTACCCCCCGATATCGTGGACGGGTGGCTTCCCGACTGGTTACCGAACGGCTGGTCCTGCGCCCGTGGCGGGTCGACGATGCTCCCGCCGCCGTGCACGCCTACGGCGACGCCGAGGTCGCGCGCTGGCTGTCGCCGGCGATGGACCAGGTCCGCGACGAGGCGGCGATGCGCCTGGTCCTGCAGCAATGGATCGCCGAGGGTGCCCGGCTGCTGACCCCGGGCGGCCGCTGGGCCATCGAGCTGCGAGAGGACGGCACCCTGGTCGGCGGGGCGACCCTGCTGCCGCTGCCGCCCGACGAGGAGTACGAGATGGGCTGGCAGCTACGGCCGGATGCCTGGGGCCACGGCTACGCCACCGAGACCGGCCTGGCCCTGGCGGAGTGGGGTTTCGACCAGGGACTGGAGCAGGTCATCGCGCTCGTGCGGCCGGCCAACGCGCGCGCCGAGGGCACGGTGCGCCGGATAGGCATGGAGTGGGTCGGCGAGACCGAGAAGTATCACGACCTGCGGTTGCAGCAGTACCGGCTGCGCCCGGCCGACCTGCCTGCCTAGCTGGCCGGGCGACGCCGGCACCCGAGGTCAGAGCGGGTCGTCGCCGGCCGGGCCGGGCAGGGTGTATTCGCCGCCGAGATAGGCGAGGAGCGGATCGGCCGGGTCCGGCTCGCCGTGCCTGGCGATGATCTCGGCCGCGTACGCCTCCGCGTCGTCGCGGGGCTCATAGCCGAGGGCCCGGGCCTCGTTCAGGCTCACCCAGCCGCCGCGGGTGTTCGCCGACACCCCGAAGATCACCCGGAACCCCGGGCCTGCCGCCGACAGGCACGCTTCGAACAGTCGCCCGGCGTCGTCCGGGGATAGCCAGGTGGACAGCGAGCGCGCGCTGAACGGACGGTCCGCGCAGGTCAGGATGCGCACGCAGATCACGTCCAGCCCGTACCGGTGGTGGTAGAGCGCGCCCAGCGCCTCGTCGGCCGCCTTGGACACCCCGTAGTAGCTGTCCGGCGCGGGGAACGCGTAGTCCGGGACCGGGAACGCCGCCCTCGGGGCGAACCCGACCGCGTGATTCGACGAGGCGCAGATCACCCGGCCCACGCCCGCCCGGCGGGCCGCCTCCAGCACGGCGCGGGTGCCGTCGATGTTGATCTCGAGGATCTCCGGCCACGGGGCTTCGTGGGGGATGCCCGCGAGATGGATGACCGCTTCGGCACCCTGGCACGCCGCGGTCAGGGCGTTCAGATCGGTTATCGAGACCTTCACCGCCTCCTCGGCCGGCCCGGGCGTGATCGGCGCGATATCGAGCAGGCGCAGGGTCCGGCCCGGCCGGGTCAGCCGCGGCCGGAGCATGGTCCCGATCCGGCCCGCAGCGCCGGTGACAAGAACGATCGGCATGGCAGTCACCGTAGTGCAGGGCTGGTCCGGGCCGGTCAGGCGATCGGCGGCGGGGTCGAGTCGGCGGTCGCGGCGAGCTCCCGGTCCCACCCGCAGACCGCGCACGCGTGCCGGAACACCGCGCGGGCGAACTGCAGGGCGGCGGCCCGCGGATCCGGCGCGGCCCGGACCTCGTCCCACTCCAGGATGTACTCGCCCAGGGCGCCGTCCCAGAGCGCGCCCGGCAGGGCCGCGTGCCCGAAGCCGTCCGGCGCCGGGTGCGCGTACGCGTAGAACGCCGCGGTGGGGTGCCGCTCGTCGCCCGGCCACCAGCCGACCGCGACCTCCTGGGCGTTCATCGCGTTGCGCATGATGAAGTCGGCCGACGGGGGTTCGGCGGGCAGGCCGGAGAACAGGTTCACGGCCAGGTCGAACGAGCCCCACCACGCGTTGACCGGCGTTGACCGGCCGCGGTACGGGGCCCGGAACGCCGCCAGCACCAGCGCCACCTGGGTCGCTGCGGCGAAATAGTCGTCGACCTGCTCGCGGACGTAGCGCGAGTGGTCGTAGTCCTCGTCGAGCGGCACCCGCCAGGGCACCTCCTGCGGCGCAGGGTCGATGTCCACCGGCCCGCCGAGGGCACGCACCGCGTCCAGGACCTCGCGGGTGACCTCGGCGACCGGCCGGTCGGGGGTGAGCGCGACCCGCCTGACCTGGTGGGCGCTGTGCTCGATGACCGCCTCGTGGAGGCACAGGTCGAGCGCGACGACGATGGCCCCCGAGCCGTCCGGCGCGGGCAGCGGCGCAGTCTCCCAGCCGCGCGCGGTCAGCCGCAGCGCGGCGTGCTGCAGTTGCGGCTCTGGCGGGGCGAGCCGGGCCGCGAGCTTGCCGAGCACCTGCGTGTGGGCGTGCAGCGTGTCGCAGGTCTCGCGCCAGTTCTGGTAGGACGCGCCGGGCCAGTCCGTGGGCATGCTGGAACGCTATTGCGCGCTGGCGGGTTGCACAACGAGCCACGCAGCGGCGCCCCGCCCCTCGGCCTGGTTGGATAGCGGCGTGCGGATCGCAACCTGGAACGTGAACTCGGTGCTGGCCCGGCTGCCCCGGCTGGAGGACTGGCTGGAGCAGGTCGCCCCCGACGTGGCCTGCCTGCAGGAGACCAAGGTGGACGACGACGGGTTCCCCTCCGACGCCGTGACCAAGCTCGGCTACGAGGTGGCGCACCACGGCGAGGGCCGGTGGAACGGGGTGGCGGTGCTGTCCCGGGTGGGGCTGGCGGACGTCGCCCGTGGCCTGCCGGGCGATCCCGGGTTCCCCGACCAGGGCACCACCGAGGCCCGGACCCTGGCCGCGACCTGCGGGCCGGTGCGGGTGCGCTCGGTGTACGTGCCCAACGGGCGCACGCCCACCGACCCGCACTACGCCTACAAGCTGCGCTGGCTGGACGCGCTGCGGGCCGCGGTCGCGGATGACGCGGCGGGCGACCGGCCGTTCGCGATGATGGGCGACTACAACGTCGCGCCGGCCGACGGCGACGTCTGGGACCCGGCGGCCTTCGCCGACTCCACCCACGTCACCCTGGCCGAGCGGTCGGCGCTGGCCGCGCTGCGGGACACGGGCCTGACCGACGTGGTGCCGCGCATCGCCAAGGGCCCGCATCCGTTCACGTACTGGGACTACCGGGGCGGGGCGTTCCACAAGGGCATGGGCATGCGCATCGACCTGGTGTACGCGAACGCGTCCCTGGCCCGGGCGGTCACGGACGCCTGGGTCGACCGCGAGACGCGCAAGGGCCACGGCCCGAGCGACCACGCCCCGGTGATCGTGGACCTCAGCCTGGGGTGACCCGGAGCCTAAGACGGCGGCGCCGGCGGCTGGGTGGCGCCGGTGTTCACGTTGTACTGGATAAAGAACATGTCGGGCACGTAGGGCGCGCTGACATAGCCCTGGTCGGGTGTGCCCCCATCAACCGGCAACCAGCTGGTAAAAGTGTAACAGGCCAGGCTCGTCCCGAAGGCACAAAACGGGCCCGTTATCGGGGGGCTGTCTGGACTTTCTGAACAGTATACCCAGATATCAGAACCAGAATTGTTGACTATCGAACTCGGGTTAAATCCCACTACCGACTGGAATGTGAGCCACTGTGAATGATATCCCGACGTAGGGAAGATCACCTGGGTTCCGGTCGCGTCAGGCCCGAGAAACGCGCTAATCGTCGCGCTCGGGGTTGACGGTATCGTCGCGGCGGACGTCAGGCTGACGGCCCGCTCACCCGGCGTTCCCGCCCGGGCCGCGGCTCTCGCGGCCAGGGCCGGGATGGCCGGGACGAGCATCCCCGCGGCCGCGGCGGCGCCGAGGAAGACACGGCGGGTAGGCGGGCGTGCGTTGTCGTGGCTCGCTACGTCATGGCGTTCGGCCATCGTTTACCTCCTCAGATCAGATCGGAAGTTTCACCGCCGCAAGGCGGGCACGCTAATAGCCGGCTCAGGGCTCAGGGCGACGACTGCGCCAAGATGGCGTACAAGGCGTCGATGGTGGCCCAGTCCTCGGGAATCCAGTCGCCGGATTCGGCGCCGGTCGGGTTCCAGAACGTCAGGAATGACGTCACGTCAGACGTGTAGCCGTTCTGCTGAAGCCAGGACCACGCGGTCGTGAACCACCACGGCCGGCGCGCGGGGAACCGCGAGTTGGTCTCGGTTATGCCGATCGTGGCGTAGCCTCCCAGGACCAGCTCGGCACACACTCCCTGCCAGGTAACGAGCAGACTGCAGGGATCGGTATCAGCCGTGGAGGAGTCGTAGATGTCGCAGGCGTAGAAGTCAAGATTCAGAGCCATCCAGGGATTGACCCGGTCCCAAAGGGAGTTTGCGTCGTCTGTATCTACCATCTCGATGGCGCCGACCTGGACATTAGCCTGCCACAATTGCGCCTTCGCCTGCACGTAGGTCTGCGCTTGCGTCAGCAGCCCGGCCGCCCCGCCCGAGTTGGGAAAGTTCTGATCCAGTGACTCGAAGTAGGTGTAATAGCTGCCGCCCGACGCTCCCATCGTCGATGCCTCGTGCCACAGCGCGACCAGCGATGTCGGCCCCGCGGGAGCCGCCGTGAGGAAGGCCTGCAGCTGAGAATCGTAGTAGCCGTTGATCAGCTTCCAGAGCTCGGGCCGGATGGACACGCAGATCCGCCCGTAGGAATCAGGCTGCTCCCAAGCCGGGATCCCGTCGTAGGGGTACGTTTCACTGTCGAGGTAAACCCGCGCGCCAGTCGGCGTCATGGACACGGCGGCATCACCGATCGGAACCGACGTTTCCTGCATGGTCTCGTAGATCACATCATTTGCTCCGGCGAATGCCACCCTTGGCTCCTCAGAATTACGGCTTCTAAAGATCTACATGGCGCGTAATTGCAACATGTACCGCTCTATTGGGTCAAGGTTTTCGGACAGCGCACAACGAGCGCTGTCCGAGTGCCGAAATCTGCTCGCGCGAGCACGTATGTCCAACTGTTCGCACTGAACGGTCGAACGGGTCTGAGGCCCGGCCCGGACGGGTCGGCCGGGCCGGGCTCCTAGACACTCGTCCGCCCGCTCGGGCACGCTTTAGTGCGCCGTCGTAGGGGAGCTGGCGCCGCGTGATCGCAGGCACCGGCTGACCGGGCCGGGACCGGGCCCGAGGTCTGGGGAGGTGGCGTGCCAGGCACGCATGTGTGGATCACCGGCGGCGACCATATCGGACGAGCGGCGGCCGCGGCGGCCCGCGAGCCGGACGCGACCGTGTGCTGCCACCGGCGGCTGCGCGGCCCGTACACCGGGACCGGCTCGCTGCTGCGCGCGATAGTTCCAGGCATTCATCGTCGCGCCCCGGAACTGACCGCCCGGCATGCCATCGAGATCCTGACGGTGGCGCCCGAACTCGGGTCGCTGCTGGGACCCGCGCCGCAGACGCTGACGGCGACGGCGCCGGAGGAACGGACCCGCTGGTACTCGCGCTGCCGGACCAGGCGCGTCGCCCATGGCATCGTGGACTTCCTGCGGCAGTCCGCCGCCGTCGCCCCGCTGACCGCCTGTTTCCGCCAGGTCGATCACGCCGACCCGACCGACCTGGAGTTCTTGTCCATCGCGCTCAGACGGCTAGAACCTTCGGTGGTCAGGCTGGTTGTCTGCTCGGCCGGTCCGCTCCAGCCGCTGGCCGGCGAGCTGGCCTCGCGGTGCCGGCGGCAGGTCGCCGCCTGCGAGCGCGGCCCCGACGGCGCCATGAGCGGCGATGCGGCGGGCGCGGCGTTCATCGATGCGGACGGCACGAGCGAGGCGCCCGGCGAGCGCGAGGCCTACCTGCGGCTCGATCTTGCCCGGCGGGCGGAGCTGCACGACCTGCGGGCCGACCACCTCGAGCAGGCCGGAGAGTGGTCCCTGCGCCTGGGCGCCATCCCGTACCACAGGGCACGCGGCACCAAGGCAGACACCGCCGGTCGCTCGGCCCTGGGCGAAGCCATCAGCTACTGCATCGGCATGGCCTTCTACGATGCCGCCCTGGACCTGGCCGGGCGGCTCGGCCTGCTGACCGACGCCGACGCCGACCCCGAGCAGTATTACCAGGTGCAGACCGCCAAGGCGCAGTGCCTGGCGCTGCTCGAGCGCCCCGCCGAGACCGAACCCATCTACTACGACCTGCTGTCCCGGTCGGCGTCGCCGCGATGGCACATGAACGTGTGCTCCGCGTTGTCGATGTTGTACGCGCGGCTGCTCGGCGACGACCCCGAGGGCCATATGCGCGCCCTCGCGCACGTGAACACCGCCATCGCGATCGCCAGCCAGCTCGAAGACCCAGCGGACCGGGCATTTCACACCGCGGTCCTGACCAACGGCAAGGCCCTGGCGCAAATGCACCTGGGCAACCTTCCCGCATCGCTGGACCTGGCCACCGACGGCATCCAGCGCCTGGACCGCGAACTGCCGCCCGGCGGGCACCGGCTGCATCGCTGCGTGCTGTACCACAATCGCGCCCGGGCACTGGCCGCGCTCGGCCGACCGGAAGACGCGCTGGCCGGATTCGACCAGGTCATCAGCCTCGACCCGAACTACTCCGAGTACCGGTTCGACCGGGCGAACCTGCTGTTGAAGCTCGGCCGCCACGCCGAAGCCCTGGCCGGCTACCAGGACGCCATCGATCTCGGCCCGCCCTGCCCCGAGCTGTACTACAACCGCGGCACCGCGCATGCCGCCGCCGGCGACCTCCAGGCAGCGATCCGCGACTTCCGCTACGTCCTCGACCTGGAACCCGACTACGCCGACGCCTGGGTCAGCCTCGCCTCAGTCCTGCTGGACGCGGGCGAGCCGAAGCGCGCCCTCGCGGAGGCCCAGGCCGGGCTGCGCATCGCCCGGCACAGCCCGCGGCTGCACTGCACCCTCGGCCTGGCCCACCTCGAACTCGGCGACCCGGCCGCAGCCCTGCACGCCTTCGACCACGCCCTGGCCATCGACCCGGGCCTCACCCAGGCCCTCGCCAATCGCGCCGTCGCCGCCTGTCAGCAGGGTCACTACGACGCCGCCATCGCAGACCTGACCGCCGCCCTCGAACGCGACCCGGCCAACCCCGACCTGCTCTACAACCGCGGCTTCGCTCTCGAAACCGCCGGCCGCCTCGACGAGGCGATCACCGACTACACCAGCGCCCTTGGGCTGGCGGGCGCCGACCGCGCCGAACTCCTCTACCGGCGCGGCCACTGCCACGCCGCCCTCGGCAGAACCGACGACGCAACCAGCGACTTTCGCGCGGCGTACCGCTTCCTCACCGGCCCGGCCGACTCGGCCGCACGGATGAAACCGTTACCCGCCCGGTCACATAAGGGCCGAGGTATGACAGCTCCTGTACTCGACGATCTTGTGCCCAGCCGTCTTTCTAGTGTCACGGCAATGGCCTGCCATTTGCGAGCGGACTGGCGGGCGATGTCGGCAAGCAGGTAACCGCAATGCGCAGGCAGCGTATCGATGAACGCTTCGATCTGATCCGGCGCGCCGGCCTGCTGCTCGAGACAGCGCAATAGGATCCGCCCGGCCTCGGTGTACCGGACAGCAGGATCCTTTCCGAGTTTCTCCAGCGACGACGCAAGCCCGCGTCGTGAGGATCTCATGCTTCTGGCCGGGTCATCGTGGCCCGCCGGGGCCCGGCCCGGGACCTCGTTGACGTCTCTCAGACCGGGAACCGGATCGGCTCCCCTGCGCAGCCGATCCCGGACATCCTTGGCGGTCGACGGCGAGACGCCAGCCGCCCGGGCTATCTCGCGCAGGGAAGCGTTCGGCTGGTTTCTGATCACGTCTTGCGCTTTCAGCCGCCCCTCGGCCGGGCTGACCGGCCGGACCCGGCCGTCTCGGCCAATCCGTGCGGTGCTGTGATCCGGGGCCAGGTGGGCCCGTCGTCGGATCGATCCCACCGTCCCGGCAGCCAGCCCGGTGATCTCCCCGATCGACCGGTCCGACCATTGCGGCTGCCACCCGATGATGCGTTCCGCCGCGGCCTCCCGGTCGGCCAGCGTCAGCGGCAGGCCGTGAGCCACGTTGGCCCGGACCCCCGCCAGGAACGCCTGATGCCCGTCGCCGTCGAAGAACTGCACCTCGACAGTCTGGTTCCCGCGCAGTTGCGCGGCGCGCCAGCGGTGCATCCCGTCGATCACCCGCATCGTCTGCCGATGTACCAGGATCGGCGGCAAACCGGCCTCGACCTGCGCCAGCGCCTCGGCATGCTCGAGGTTCTCCCCCTCCAGCCGAGGTGAGTATCCCGCCCGGAGCGCAGCAACCGGAACCATGATCACCTCCCTTTCCGGGGCTGCATCACGCGGACTAGGCAGCCGCACCGGGGCATCAGCCTGAACTGCCAGGGCCCGCCCAGGCACGGGCGATCTACGGGTAACGCCCACCATCGGCAGCGCGCTCCTCCCATTCGGCCGGTGCCGCGAATCGACACCTTCTAACGCCAGACGGCAGTCACAGTAACCAGCCATATACTTACGCAGGTGACGAAGGGCCTGCAACCCGATATTTCCTACGCTGGCTGCGTCAATCTCCGGCATGCACAGCAGGACGGCCCTCGTGCGAGGCCTGACCGCACCGTGTCGTCCTTGGTCGGCGAAGAGTCGCTCACGCCCTAGCCCTTCCACCGGGGCTCGGCCCGCTTATGAACGTCAGAATGGCGTTCCCTTGAACTCGGGTCCAGGCGGTACTACCGGCAAAGTACCGGCAAAGTACGAGGGTCGTGATGGCACCCTGGCAGGCGCTAATCGCTTATCCAGTCCGCCGTGAGGAACAGCCAGAACGCGAGACCCGCGTACCGCCGGTAGCGGCGGAAACGGCGCACGATCGCCTGGTCGGACGCGGCACGCCCGTTGAGTTTCGCGTAGGTCGGCCGGGTCCAGGAGTCGAGTATGAGGCGCTGGTAGCGGCCGAGGGCGGTCAGCATCACATGGGCGGCTGCGTAGGGGCCGACGCCGGGCAAGGCGAGGAGCCGCCTTTCGACCTCGGCATCGGGCAGGGCCGGGTCGGTCAGTTCCTCCAGGTCCAGCCGTCCCTCGGCGACGTCGATGGCCAGGCGCTGCAGGTAAGCGCCGCGGTAGCCTGCCCGCGCGACGTCCGTGTAGAACTCGGCTCCCGCGGTCGCCATCGCCGCCGGGCCGGGAAACGCGCGCCTGCCGCCGGTGTCTGCCGCACCGAGCTCGCTGACCAGCGCCTGGGTCATCCGGATGGTCGCCGACCAGGAGCAGTTGGTGGTGCAGATCGTCTTGACGACGTCCTCGAAGACGGTGGGGCTGCGCAGCATCCGTCCGGCACCCGTGGTGACCCATGCGAGGACCGGATCGGCGGCGGCGAGCGCATAGAACGGTGAGAGATCTTCGTCGAGGCGGAGCAGGTGGCGGGCGGCCGCGGCCAGCCGCGTGCCGGTGGCCGTGTCGGCGGGCCTTTCGGCGGCCTCGACCACCGCCAGCCCCGGGCTGGCCTCACGGATACGGAAGGTGCGCGCCCGGCCGTCGAGTTCCAGCGTCGTCTCCAGGACCCAGTTCTCGAGGTCCATCCGGTGCGGCGGCAGCGTCGCGACGCCGTGCGAGGCCAGGATGCGCCGGAAGTCGACCCTTTCGCCGCCCCCTCCGATCAGCGGCACCTCTGCTGTGATGTCCAAAGCGTCCCTTTCTAGGCCCGGCGCCCAGGACTGGAAGCCAACCGAGAGCCAGCCGGAAGCTAACCGACATATGGGCAATGACGGTTACTAGTAGGGCAACGCTAACGCAGGCCAGCCAGAGGCGCACGATCGCGGCGTGGCGGTATTGCCGACGGCGGAGCCCTGGCCGGCGCGGATGGCGGGGCCGGTAAGCTACCTGGCTTAGCGTCGTGTGTCGAGCGGTGCCTGGTGCGAAGGCTGCATCGGAGTCGGTATGGCTACGAGATGTGCTAGAAGCGACTTGTCGGGTCAGTGGCTGCGGGAATCGCGCCTGGCTGCCGGGCTGACGCAGGAGGAACTGGCGGAGCGGTCAGGGCTGGCCGTGCGCACGATCAGCAACCTCGAGCGGGGGGTCTCTGCCCGGCCGTACCCCAGGTCGATCCGGTTGCTGGTGCAGGCACTAGAGCTGCCGCAGGACCTTGCCGGTGAGATGATCGCCGGGTACCGCAATGACGGCACGCCGGGAGATCCAGCAGGGCGCGGCGGTGACAGAACCGGCCAGGCTGGCCACGCTCTGGCAGAGAATCAGCGGCCGTCAATCGTACCGAGGCAGTTGCCGGCGGCTCCGAGGAATTTCGTGGAGCGGCAGCGGGAGCTGGACGTGCTGGCCAGGCTGCTGGCCGAGACCGGTGGCGAGCCGGGCGGAGTGGTGGTCAGCGCGATCAGCGGGATGGCCGGGGTGGGCAAGACGGCGCTGGCGTTGCACTGGGCTCACCGGGTCGCGGAGAGATTTCCGGATGGCCAGCTATATACCGATCTGCGGGGGTTCAGCCCGTCGGGAACGCCGGTTGAGCCTGCTGTCGCGCTTCGGGGGTTTCTTGATGGCCTGGGTGTGCCGGCGGAGCAGGTTCCGGCCAGTCTCGAGGCGCGGGCCGGGTTGTACCGGAGCCTGGTCGCGGGCCGGCGGGTACTCATCGTCCTCGATAACGCTCGGCATACCGAGCAGGTCCGTCCACTGCTGCCCAGTTCGCCCGGATGCATGGTGCTGGTGACCAGTCGCACCCGGCTGACCGGGCTGGCCGTCGACGGGGATGCCGACCTGCTCACGCTGGACGTGCTAGGCGAAGAGGGTGCCGGCAGGTTGCTGGCGGCGCGGATAGGAGCCGACCGGATAGCGGCCGAGCCTGACGCGGTCAGCGAGCTCATCGGGCTCTGCGCGCGGCTGCCGCTGGCGTTGGCGATTGTCGCCGCCCGCGTCGTCGGCCAGCCCGGATTCCCGCTTGCCGAGCTGACGGCTGAGCTGCGTGATGCCGCCCGCCGACTGGACGGCCTCGACGCCGGGGACGCGGCCAGTAGCGTCCGCGCGGTGTTGTCCTGGTCGTACCAGCAGCTGGCGGAGGCTCCAGCACGGATGCTGCGGTTGTTGTCTGTCCATCCCGGCCCCGATATCACCTCCGCGGCGGCCGCGAGCCTGACCGGGACCGCGCTGGGCCCGGCACGGAGCACGCTTCGAACCCTGGCCGTGGCGAACCTGATCACCGAATACCAGCCCGGCCGGTATACCCTGCATGACTTGTTGCGCGCCTTCGCCGCCGAGGAAGCACAGGCCGCCGGCCGCGCCCAGGATAACCACGCGGCCATGCACCGGGTACTCGATCACTACCTGCACACCACGAACACCGCTGACCTCATGACGAGCCAGGAACGGCAGCCGATCACTCTGGCCGCGCGGCTACCAGGTGTCTCACCAGAGAGTCTGGCGACCAGGGACCAGGCGCTGGCCTGGCTCGATGCCGAGCACGTGGTCCTGGTGAAACTCATCGGCCGGGCCGCCGAGGCTGGGTTCGATGTGCACGCCTGGCAGCTCGCCTGGAGCCTCGCGGTGTACTTCCGGCTGCGGGGGCACTGGCAGTACATGGTCACCACCCAGCGCATCGCGCTGGCCTGCGCGAGGCACCTGGGCGACCAAGACGCGCAGGCTCGCATGCACCGCGAGTTCGGCTTCGCAATTGGCCAGGTCGGCCGGTTTCGCGAGGCACACGGTCACCTGCGGCGAGCGCTGAAACTGTACCGAGCGCTAGGTGACCAGGATGGCCAGGCCCGTGCTCGCCTCGCCTTTGGCTGTGTATTTTGCCTCCAAGGCCGCGTCCGCGAGGCGCTCGACAGCACGCGTGCGGCCCTGCGCCCGCCGCCGGCTCACAAACATTCAGCGGATAAAGCGGTCACACGGATTACCTATGCAATCGCGCTGAACAACCTGGGCTGGTTCCACGCCCAACTCGGCGATCTTTCCGAGGCCCTTACCTGTTGCGAGCACGCGCTGGACTTGCATCGGGAGATTGGCAGCCATAACGGCCAGGCAGTCACCCTGGACAGCCTGGGTTACATCTACCATCGGCTCGGCCGCCACGATCAGGCGATCGCTCACTACCGGCTCGCTGCCGACCAGTACCGCCACATTGGTGACCGGCATGAGCTTGCCAAGACTATCGGCCGGATGGACGAGACCTGCCGGGCCGCGGCCGACAACGCTGCCGCCCGGGAGGCCTTCCGGGACGCCGTGCATATCCTCGACAGCATGCAATTAAGGCACTGACCAGACCCTAACGCGAGAGACCCCTGACCGGAGCAAAGCGAAAGAGCAACATAAACTGTCTTGCCAGCGCCGGAGTATCGCTCCGCGGTCCCTCGTATCCCCCGGTACATGTCAATCAGTCCGTCGATGAGCTGAAGACCGCGCCCGCTTTCTTCGTCGTCATCGGGATCTTGGCGCACCGGTATTTCGGTGCTATTGTCCCGGACTTCAATCCACAGGTCGCTCCCATCGTACCAAAGGAGCAGATCGATCAGATCGTCGCAGTAGGCCAGCGCATTGGTGACGAGTTCGCTGACTATGAGCTGCAACAGATCGTCGTATTCCGCAAGGCCCCACCCGGGGGCTACCTTGCGAACCTGCTCGCGGGCGTAACCAACCTGCACGGGTTCGGGGCGCAGACGGCAGCTGAAAGAGACGTCAGATGCGGCAGTCACTTGTGGCACGACTTGCGAGGTTTCTGACGTCCAGGGAGGGTGGGCCCGAGGACTCACCGCATGGGGCCCCTTATGCTGCCCGGCCGGCGAGACCGTCGCCGCTCCCCCGATGGCCCTGAGTCACTCATGTAACCCAGTCTTCGCACGCCAGGGATGCCCGGGCCATGAAGACTGACCGGCAAACTTGCGCCAGGGACGACCATCGCCCCGTCGCCCCGGCGCCACGGATGTTCGTAACCGGCGGACGGCGCGCAAATCGGTAGCTTCCGCCGGTGCCGATCTGATGGGCTGCCGTTGTGACCGATCGCGATCTGCGGGGAGCCGAGCTGGCCCGCAAATTTTTCACCGGCGTCGTGGAGCCGCTGTTGAGCCGGGCCCTGCCAGGGCTGGGGTACGCGGCGGCGCGGCTGGGGTCAGGATCGGACGTGCTCAGCCTGGACGACGAGATGAGCCGCGATCACGACTGGGGGTGCCGGCTGACGCTGCTGGTCGAGGAGGACGCTCGTGACCAGGTGCCGCGGATCAGCCGGATGCTGGAAGAGGAACTGCCGGAACGGTTCGGGGAGCTCCCGGTCCGGTTCCCGGTCACCTGGGACTCCTCGGTCTCGCACAAGGTCGAGGTCGCCACCGTCGCGGACTTCGCCGCCAGCCGCCTGGGGGTGGACCCGACTGCAGGGCTGTCGGTGCTGGACTGGCTGAGCGTGACCGGGCAGAGCGTGCTGGAGGTGACCGCCGGCCCGGTGTTCACCGACCGGACTGGCACGCTGGCGGCGGTCCGGACGCTGCTGGCCTGGTATCCGCCGGACGTCGAGCGCTACGTGCTGGCCGCGGGCTGGCAGCGGCTCTGCCATCTGCTGCCGATGGTGGGCCGGGCTGCCGAGGCAGGCGACGAGCTCGGCTCCCGGCTGCTGAGCGCAAGACTCGCCGGGGACCTGCTCTGGCTGGCGTTCGCCCTGTCCCAGCGGTGGGCACCGTATGCCAAGTGGCGTGGCACCGTCTTCCGCTCGCTCCCCGTCGCCGCCAGGCTCGGGCCCCTGCTCGACGCCGCCGCGTCCCCCCGATGGCAGGAACGTGAGAACGCCCTGGCCACCGCCTGCGAGGTGCTCCTGGGCATCCAGCGCGAACGGGGGCAGCCAGCGCCCGAGTCCGCGGTGATTCCCTTCTTCGACCGGCCATACCGCGCGGTGGACCAGGCGGTGCCACTGGGACTCCTGGCCGGCATCACCGACCCCGATGTCGCACGACTGCCGCCCATGGTGGGCTCGATCGAGCAATGGGTCGACTGCACGGACGTCTTGTCCAGCCCGAGCCGCCGGGCGGCCCTGCAGATGGCCTACCGGGCCTGGGCCGGCGCAAGATGATGACGCTGCCGTATCAGCGGGGATCGGGCTCAGCGGTCGCGCCGGGCCGGGCGAGGAAGTCGAAGTCGCAGCCCTGGTCGGCCTGGGTGACGTGATCGCTGTAGAGGGCGCCGTATCCCCGCTGGTACTTCGGCGCCGGCGGGCGCCACTGGGCCCGGCGTCGGCCGAGCTCGGCGTCGCAGACCTCCAGCCGCAGCGACCTGCCCGGCACGTCCAGCGTGATCAGGTCGCCCGTGCGCACCAGCGCCAGCGGTCCTCCTGCGTCCGACTCCGGCGAGACGTGCAGCACGCAGGCCCCGTAGCTGGTCCCGCTCATCCGCGCGTCGGAGATCCGCACCATGTCACGCACCCCCTCGGCCAGCAGGTAGCTCGGTATGGGCAGCATCCCGTACTCGGGCATGCCCGGGCCGCCGAGCGGGCCCGCGCCGCGCAGCACCAGCACCGAGTCGGCGGTTATCCGCAGCGACGGGTCGTCGATGCGCTCCCGGATCTGCTGGTACCCGTCGAACACGACCGCCGGGCCCGTGTGCTCGAGCAGCCCCGGCTCCGCGGCGATGTGCTTGATCACCGCGCCGCCCGGGGCCAGGTTGCCGCGGAGCACCGCGACGCCGCCCTCGGCGGACAGCGCCCGATCCGGGGACCGGATCACGTCCTGGTTGTGCACCGCGGCGCCGGTCAGCCCGGCGCCGAAGCTCGCGCCGGACACGGTCGGGCGATCGAGGTGCAGCGCCCCGGGCACCGTCGCCAGCTGGCCGAGCAGCGCGGGCAGTCCGCCCGCGTAGTAGAAGTCCTCCATCAGGTAGGAACCGCCCGGCCGGACGTTGGCCAGGACCGGGATCCGCCGGGCCAGCGCGTCGAAGTCGTCCAGCGCCAGCGGCACGCCGCAGCGCCCGGCCATCGCGATCAGATGGATCAGCGCGTTGGTCGAGCCGCCCAGGGCGAGCACGGTCGCGGCCGCGTCCTCGAACGCGTCCCTGGTGAGGACCTGGCCCGGATACAGGCCCGTCCAGGCCATCTCGACGATCCGGCGGCCGCTGGCCGAGGCCATCCGGTAGTGCGCGGAGTCGACCGCCGGGATGGACGCGGCGCCCGGCAGCGTCATGCCGAGCGCCTCGGCCGCCGAGGTCATGGTGGACGCGGTCCCCATGGTCATGCAGTGGCCGGGCGAGCGGGCGATCCCGCGTTCGAGCTCGCTCAGCTCGCATTCGCCGATCAGCCCGGCCCGGTAGTCGTCCCAGTAGCGCCACAGATCGGTGCCGCTGCCGAGCGGCGTGCCGCGAAAGTTGCCGCGCAGCATCGGCCCGGCGGGCACGAAGATGGCCGGGATACCCGCGCTCGCCGCGCCCATGAGCAGCGCCGGGGTGGCCTTGTCGCAGCCGCCCATGAGGACCGCCCCGTCGACCGGGTAGGAGCGCAGCAGCTCCTCGGCCTCCATGGCCAGCAGGTTGCGGTACAGCATCGGGGTCGGCTTCTGGAACGTCTCCGACAGCGTGGCCACAGGGAACTCCAGCGGGAACCCGCCGGCCTGCCACACCCCCTGCTTGACATGCTCGGCCCGCTCCCGCAGGTGCATGTGGCACGGATTGATGTCGGACCAGGTGTTCAGGATCGCGATGACCGGCTTGCCCAGGTGATCCTCGCCCGCGTACCCGAGCTGACGCATCCGGGACCGGTGGCTGACCGCCCGCATTCCGGCCTGCCCGGCCGGCTCCTCGCCGCCGAACCAGCGGTAGCTGCGCAGCTGCTCCGGCGACTTGCGCTCGCCCGCGGGCCCGGTCACGCCGGCGTCCCCGCCCGCTCCGGGCCGGTCCGTTCCAGGCCGGTCCGCTCCAGGCCCGCCCGGTCCAGACCCCACGCCGCGAGGATCGCGGCCACCTTGTCCCTTTCCGGCCGCGGCAGGAGCCGGCTGGGCGGGCGGACCGCGCGCCCGCACACGCCGAGCTGGGCCAGCGCCTCCTTGACGACGCTCACGTTGTCGGCCGAGGAGTCGGCGCCGCGCAGTTCTTCGAACGCCCGGATCGCATCCCACGTGGTCATCGCGGCTTCGAAGTCACCGCGGCGCAATGCGGCGAGCATGGCGGCCGGAATCGCCGGGGCGACGTTGACCAGCCCCGAGGTGAATCCCTGCGCGCCGACCGCCCACAGGCCCGGCGCGGTCAGCTCGGCCAGGCCGGCCAGCCAGGTGAACCGGCCCGGGCCCGCGTCCCTGGCCGCCGCGGCGAACAGCACCGGGTCGCGCACCCCGTACTTGACGCCGATCACGTTCGGGCGGCTCTCCCCCAGCCGGCCGATCAGCTCGCCGCCGATCCGGGTGTCCTTGACATACAGCACCACGCCGGTGTCCGGCACCGCCCCCGCGACGGCCTGGTGGTAGTCAAGCCAGCCCTCGGCCGACAGGTAGGGATGCACCGGCTGATGAATCATGATCATGCGCGCGCCCGCCTCGGCGGCATGGCGGGCCGCACCGATCGCGGTGGCTGTGTCCAGACCGACGCCGACCAGGATCTCGGCGGCGCCAGCGGCCGCCCCGATAGCCGACTCGGCCGCCCGCCGCGCCTCGGCGGGAGTCAGGGCGTAAAACTCCCCGGTGTTCCCGTTCGGGGTGACGACGGTGACGCCGCCGTCGGTCAGCCGCCTGACCACCCTGGCGTGCGCGTCCCAGTCGACCTCGCCGGTGTCGTCGAACGGGGTGACCGGGATCGCCACGACCGTGGCCAGGGCGCTCTTCAGACGGCCGGCGATGACGGGGTCAAGACTCACTGTCGCTCCCAGGCTCCGCTCGGCCCCGCGGGACGAGGCGCCGGCGCGGTCGAGCGCCGTGCCCGCGGCCGCCAGCCCGCTCATTCATGCAACATATCTCATATATGATCCGGGCTTATCCCCGTGGACGCCCCCGCCGACGCTCCTCGGCCTGGCCATCCCCTGGTCATGTTCGGCCCACCGAGAGCTATTGAATCAGTAGCCAAATCAACGTCACCCTGCGAAATCAGTTGACGAACACGGCGAACGTGGCAGGATTGCCATGCGAGGGAGGCAATCGGATGGCGCATTCGCCAGGGACCCCGCTGGCCCCGGGCGGTCGGCGGCGCACTGATGGCGGGGTGCTGCGCGGCAACGGGCCGAGCCCCATGCGCCTTCTCCTCGATGAGACCTCAAAGGAGATCATCGAGCAGCTGCAGCAGGACGGCCGACGCTCGTATGCCGCGATCGGCAAGGCGGTGGGCCTGTCCGAGGCCGCGGTGCGGCAGCGGGTACAGCGGCTGCTCGACGCCGGGGCGATGCAGGTCGTCGCGGTGACCGACCCGATGACGCTTGGCTTCCGCCGCCAGAGCATGATCGGGATCAGGTGCACCGGCCAGCTCGAGCGGGTCGCTGACCAGCTGGCCGGCATGCACGAGATCGACTATGTGGTGATCACGGCCGGCTCCTTCGACCTGCTGATCGAGGTCGTCTGCGAGGACGACGACCAGCTGCTCGAGATCCTCGGCCGGGTCCGCGCGATCCCCAACGTGACCATGACCGAGACATTTGTCTATCTGAAGTTGCGCAAGCAGACCTACGGCTGGGGGACCAGATGACCTCTTCACCCGAACTCCACGACTCGCTGGACGAGCGGATCGCCGCGCAGCAGGCGGCGGCCAGGCGGAACCTGTGGATGCACTTCACCCGCATGTCGTCCTATGCCAACGGCGACATCCCGGTCATCGTGCGCGGCTCCGGCCCGTACGTCTACGACAACCACGGCAAGCGCTACCTTGACGGGCTGGCCGGGCTGTTCGTCAGCCAGATCGGGCACGGCCGCACCGAGTTGGCCGAGGCGGCGGCCCGGCAGGGCAGCGAGCTGGCCTACTTCCCGCTCTGGTCGTACGCCAACCCGCGCGCGATCGAGCTCGCGCAGCGGCTCGCCGACCTGGCGCCCGGCGACCTGAACCGCGTCTTCTTCACCACCAGCGGCTCCGAGGCGGTGGAGTCGGCCTGGAAGCTGGCCAAGCAGTACTTCAAGATCACCGGCGAGTACAGCAGGTACAAGGTGCTCAGCCGGGAGATCGCCTACCACGGAACCTCCATGGGAGCGCTGGCCATCACCGCCGTGCCCTCGATCAAGGAGCCGTTCGAGCCGCTGCCGCCCGGCGGCGTCCGGGTGCCCAACACCAACTTCTACCGCGCCCCCGCCTTCGTCGCCGACGACCTGACCGGGTTCGGTATCTGGGCGGCCGACGAGATCGAGCGGGCCATCCTGCGCGAGGGGCCGGAGTCGGTCGCGGCGGTGTTCCTCGAGCCGGTACAGAACTCCGGCGGCTGCTTCCCGCCGCCGCCCGGCTACTTCCAGCGGGTCCGCGAGATCTGTGACCGGTACGGGGTGTTGCTGGTTTCCGACGAGGTGATCTGCGCCTTCGGCCGGCTCGGCTACTACTTCGGTGCCGAGCGGTACGGCTACGAGCCGGACATCATCACCTTCGCCAAGGGCGTCACCTCGGGCTACTCCCCGCTGGGCGGGATGCTGGTCAGCGACCGGCTGATGGAGCCGTTCACCGAGGGCACCGCGACCTTCCTGCACGGGGTCACGTTCGCCGGCCACCCGGTCTCCTGCGCGGTCGCACTGGCCAACCTGGACGTGTTCGAGAAGGAGGACCTGCTCGGCAACGTCCGCGCCAACGAGGCGGGATTCCGGGCCACGCTGGAGCGGCTCTACGACCTGCCGATCGTCGGCGACATCCGCGGCGCCGGCTACTTCTACGGGATCGAACTGGTCAAGGACAAGGCCACCCGCGAGACGTTCAGCGCCGAGGAGTCCGAGCGGCTGCTGCGCGGCTTCCTCTCCTACGCCCTGTTCGACGCCGGCCTGATCTGCCGCGCCGACGACCGCGGCGACCCGGTGGTCCAGTTGTCGCCGCCGCTGACCTGCACCCAGGAACATTTCGACGAGATGGAGCAGATCCTGCGCAGCGTGCTGACGCAGGCGTGGTCGCGCCTGTGACCTGCTGTTTCACGACTCCCGGGCCACCGCCGTAGAAGTTATGAATTCGTAACCACATGACGGTGGCCGGATCGGTGCCTCGGACGTGTCTTATATGACGGGCGCGGGGTGCTACCGACGTACGGGGAGGTTCGATGTCCAGCAGGCAGGACTGGAGCGCACTGGCCAGCCAGAACGAGCGGGTCGTGGCCGCCGCCGCCGTCCGGCAGGCTCCCGAGCCGCAGCGCACAGCCCGGGCTTCCCGGCTATGCCCCCAGGTCAGGGGTCGGCTGCGGTTGCGCAAGCGCGCTGAGCGGACAGGTACCGCAGCACGTGCGTGACCGCCTGCCCCGCAGGCACCCGCTCCTTCTCTCCGGTGCCGCGGCTGGTGATCTCGACCAGCCCGTCGGCTAGATCGCGGCTGCCGACGCTGATCCGGCACGGGATCCCCACCAGCTCGGCGTCCCGGAACTTCACGCCCGGGCGCTCGTCCCGGTCGTCGATCAGCGCGTCCACCCCCGCTGCCTGCAGCTCGGCGTAGATGGTCTCCGCCGCGCTGACCACCGCCTGATCCTTCGGCGACAGCAGCAGCACGGTGGCCTCGGCCGGTGCCACGGCCACCGGCCAGGTCAGGCCCTTCTCGTCGTGGTGCACCTCGGCGATGATCGCCATGGCCCGCTCCACGCCGATCCCGTAGGAGCCCATGACCGGGAAGACGCTCTGGCCGTCGGGGCCGAGCACGGCGACGCCGAGCGCGGTCGTGTACTTGCGGCCGAGCTTGAAGATGTGCCCGGCCTCGATCGCGCGGATGATCTCCAGCGGAGCGCCGTCACGCGGGCACGGCTCGCCCGCGGTCACCTCGCGCAGGTCCGCCCACCGGCCGACCGCGATGTCCCTGGCCACGTCCACGCCGGTGAGGTGCACGCCGTCGACGTTCGCGCCGGTGGTCATGTTCCGCCGGCCCCGCAGGGCCAGGTCGGCGACGATCGGCAGGTCGTTGACCCCGACCGCGCCGAGGCTGCCCGGCGACGCGCCGAGCACCTCGCGGATCTCGTCGGCCTGAGCGGGCCGGACGTCGCCCACGCCGGTGGCGTCGGCCAGCTTCTGCTCCGCCAGCGCGTGATCGCCGCGCAGCAGGACCAGGGCGGGCTCGCCGTCGATGACGTAGACCAGCGTCTTGATCTGGCGGTCGGCAGGCTTGCCGTACTGCGTGGCCAGGTCCTCGATCGTGCGCACGCCCGGGGTGGGCAGCCGCTCCGGCGCGGCCGGGCCGGGCTCGTCCTCGATCGCCGGCAGCGCCGAGGTCGCCTTTTCCAGGTTGGCCGCGTAGTCGCCGGCCGGACAGGCGGCGACCAGGTCCTCGCCCGCCTCCGCCGGGCACATGAACTCGACCGAGTCTGTGCCGCCCATCGTCCCGCTCGATGCCTCGGCGGGTATGGCCGGGATGCCGAGCCGGGCGAAGATCCGCTCGTACGCGCTCCTGTGAGCCTCGAACGAGGCATCCAGCCCGGCCTCGTCCACGTCGAAGCTGTAGGAGTCCTTCATCGTGAACTCCCGCACCCGCAGCAGCCCGCTCCTCGGCCGCGGTTCGTCCCGGAACTTGGTCTGGATCTGGTACCACATCTGCGGCAACTGGCGGTAGGACGACAGCTCGGTCGCGAGGTAGGCGAAGGTCTCCTCGTTGGTCATCGCCAGGACCACCTCCGCGCCCTTGCGGTCGGTGAGCCGGAAGATCTCCTCACCCATCACCGCGAGCCGGCCGGTCTTCTCCCAGATCCAGGCGGGCTGCAGGCACGGCACCAGGAACTCCTGCGCGCCTATCCGGTCCATTTCCTCCCGGATCACGTTGATGATCTTGGCGCGGACCCGCACGCCCATCGGCAGCAGGCTGTAGTGCCCGGCCATGAGCTGCCGGATGAACCCGGCGCGCAGCAAAAGCCGGTGGCTCGCCGCTCCGGCGTCCGCCGGGTCCTCACGCAGCGTGGGTATGTGAAGCTGTGACCAGCGCATGCCTGTCAGCGTCCCCTGCCGTGTCGCAAACTTGAGGCGTCGGCCAGAAGATATACCCGCTGCCGCCCCCGCTCCCAATGCCTTTCGGAACGCGCCGCCTCGGGCCAGCCAGGTTACGTCCCGGGCGGCTGGTATTCCGCGTTCCGGTCGACGGTCAGGTAGATATCCATCCCGAGCGGACGGCGCTGCTCCTCGGCCAGGTGCCCGAGCAGCCCGGCGGTCCTGGCCAGCAGGGCGAACCCGCGCAGCAGCGCGGCTGGCAGGCCCAGGTCGGCCAGGGCCGCCCCGGAGGTGCCAGCCCCGTTGAGCGGCAGGGTGCGGCCGAGCACCTGCGGGTGCACCCGGCCGATCGCCTCGAACAGCCGCAGGTGGGGGCCCCGCAGCCCCTCCTCCTCGGCGATCCGGATCAGGACCGGCGTGCGCGGGTCGGTCACCTTGTGCACCGGATGGCCAAGCCCGGGGACCAGCCGCCGCTCCGCCCGGGCCCGCCGCACCGCGGCCAGCGCCAGCGCGTCGAACCCCGCGTCGTCGGCGGGCGTCTCGCCGGCGCTGGCCA
>JASHUI010000570.1:0-3090 GCA_030040095.1 Streptosporangiaceae bacterium
CGGGCAGGCCGGCTGGCAGCCCGCCTGCGCGGAGCCGGCGTGCGCGCCGAGTCGGTGGTGGGGCTGTGCCTGGACCGCGGCCAGGACATGGTGGCCGCGGTGCTGGCGGTGTGGCAGGCCGGCGCCGCCTACCTGCCGCTGGATCCCGAGTACCCGCCGGAGCGCCTGGCGTTCATGCTGGCCGACAGCCGGACCAGCGTCCTGGTGGCGGACGGCCCGGCCGGCGCGAGCCTGGCCGCGCAGGTGCCGGACGGCGTCGCCGCCACGCTGACGCTGGACGACCCGGCCGCGGCGGCGCAGCCCGCGGACCGAGGGTGGGCGAGAGCGGCGGTGCATCCTGGGCAGCTCGCCTACGTGATCTACACCTCCGGGTCCACCGGGGTGCCCAAGGGCGTGCAGGTCAGCCACGGCAGCCTGGTGAACCTGGCCGCGGCGCTCGGCCCGGTGCTGGAGCTGAGGGCGGGCGTCACCGCGCTGCAGTTCGCCTCGTTCAGCTTCGACGCGTCAGTGCGCGACCTCGCCGTGGTGCTGCCGGCCGGCGGGACGCTGGCGGTGGCGACCTCCGCGCAGCGCGCCGACCCGAGGCGGCTGACCGCGATGATGCGGGACACCGGGGTCACCGTGGCCAGCGTGTCGCCGTCGCTGCTGGAGGCGCTCGACCCCGGGGAGCTGGCCGCGGTGTCGCGGCTGTTCACCGGATCGGAGCGGGTCGCCGCGGAGGTGGTGCGGACCTGGGCCCCCGGCCGGAGGATGTACAGCGCGTACGGCCCGACCGAGGCCACCGTGATGTCGTCGTTCGCGCCGGCCGATCCCGGCTCGGACCTGGTCCCGCCGATCGGGTCGCCCATGCCCAACACCAGGCTGTACGTGCTGGATCCGCGTCTGAACCCGGTGCCGGCCGGGGTCGCGGGCGAGCTGCTCATCGGCGGCGCCGGGGTGGCCAGGGGCTACGGCGGCCGGCCGGCGCTGACCGCGGAGCGGTTCGTGGCCGACCCGTTCGCGGGCGACGGCGGCCGGCTGTACCGCAGCGGCGACCGGGCCCGGTGGCGAGCCAACGGCCAGCTGGAGTTCCTGGGACGGGTCGACGACCAGGTGAAGGTGCGCGGGTTCCGGGTGGAGCCGGGCGAGGTGGAGGCGGTGCTCGCGGAGCACCCGGACGTGGCGGCCGCGGCGGTGACCGCGTTCGGGGACGGCGCGGGCCGGCGGCTCGCGGCCCACCTGGTGCCCGCCGACCCGGCCGCGGGCCTGCCGCGTGCCGCCGATCTGCGGTCCTGGCTGGGGCAGCGGCTGCCGGAGTTCATGGTGCCCTCGGTGTTCACCGAACTGGCCGCGCTGCCGCTGACCCCGGGCGGGAAGCTGGACCGGTCCGTCCTGCCCGCTCCGGACGGTGCCGATGCCGGCCGGGGGGCCGGGTTCGTGGCCACGTCGGGGACGACCGAGGAGTTGCTGGCCGGGATATGGTCCCGGGTGCTGGGCGTGGACCCGGTCGGCGCGCAGGACAACTTCTTCGAGCTGGGCGGGCACTCGCTGCTCGCCACCCAGCTGGTGTCGCGGGTGCGCGCGGTGTTCGGGGTCGACGTCCCGCTGGCCGCGCTGTTCGACCATCCGACCGTGGCCGGGCTGGCCCGGGTCATCGAGGGGTCCGCGCCCGGGACCGTGCCGCCTCCGGTGGTCCCTGCGGCCAGGGACACGCGGTTGCCGCTGTCGTTCGCCCAGCAGCGGCTCTGGTTCCTCGACCAGCTCGCTCCGGGATCGGTGGAGTACAACCTGCCGCTGTCGGAGCCGCTGCCCGGCGACCTGGACGTCGCCGCGCTCGGTGCCGCGCTGACGGCGGTGGTGGCCAGGCACGAGGTGCTCCGGACCCGGCTGGTGGCCGGTCCCGACGGGGTTGCCGCCCAGGTCATCGACCCGCCCGCGCCGTTCCCGCTCCCGGTCGCCGACGTGTCCGGGCCGGGCGATCCGGTCGCGGCCGCCCTGGGCCTGCTGCGCGCGGAGGCCCGCGCCCCGTTCGACCTGGCCGCCGGGCCGCTGATCCGGGCCTGCCTGATCCGGCTGGCCGCCGACGACCACGTGCTGGCGCTGTCGGTGCACCACGTGGCGTTCGACGAGTGGTCGGCGCGGGTCTTCCGCCGCGAGCTGGCCGACCTGTACGACGCGATCCGCGGCGGCGAGCCCGACCCGCTCCCGCCGCTCCCGGTGCAGTACGCGGACTTCGCGGTGTGGCAGCGGGCCTGGCTGACCGGGGACGTCCTGGACGGCGAGCTGGCCTACTGGCGGCGGCAGCTGGCCGGGCTGCCGGTGCTGGAGCTGCCCGCCGACCGGCCCCGCCCGCCGGTCCGGTCCACCGCGGGGGCGCTGACCCCGGTCACCGTCCCGGCCGAGGTGGCCGGGAGGCTGCGGGAGCTGTCCCTCGAGGCCGGGGCGACGATGTTCATGACGCTGCTGGCGGCCGTGTGCGTGCTGCTGGGCCGCTACGGCGGGTCGGACGACGTGCCGGTCGGCACCCCGGTCGCGGGCCGGAACCGGCCCGCGACCCAGAACCTGATCGGGTTCTTCGTCAACACGCTGGTGATGCGGGCCGACCTGTCCGGCGACCCGGACTTCGCCGGGCTGCTCGGCCGGGTCCGGGCCATGGCGCTCGGCGCCTACGCGCACCAGGACCTGCCGTTCGAGCAGCTGGTCGACGATCTGGCCACCAGCCGCGACCGCTCGCGCACCCCGCTGTTCGGTGTGCTGTTCAGCTACCTGGACGGCGGGCGCGATCGCGGTGACGCGGACCCGCAGGCCCGGGCGGGCTCCGAGCCGCGAGAGACGGCGCGTTCGGTCAAATTCGACCTGACCGTGACGCTCGGCGAGGCAGGAGGCGGCCTCGCGGGCGTGATCGCGTACAGCACCGCGTTGTTCGACGCGGCGACCGCGGACCGGATGGCCGGGCACCTCGGCGTGGTGCTGGAGGCCGTGGCGGCCGACGCGGCCCGGCCGTTGTCGCGGCTGCCCGTGGTGACCCGCGCGGAGCGGGACGCGCTGGTGCGGGGGTGGAACGACACCGCGGTGCCGGTCGCGGCGGCCGGGGCGCTCGAGCTCGTCGCG
>JASHUI010000571.1:0-4836 GCA_030040095.1 Streptosporangiaceae bacterium
AAGCTGCTCGTCGGTGAGCGACCAGCCGCGCGCCCGCACCTCGCGCAGGGCCGCGGCGCGCTCGGCGGCGTCCGGCTGCCAGCGTGCGGTGATCCCGGACCGGCTCGGCTCGGCCAGCACCCGCTCGGCCTCGTCCGGGGGCAGCGCCGCGAGCATGACCTTGCCCAGCGAGGTCTGCATGGCCGGGAACCTGGTGCCGATGGTCACCGCCAGCGCGATGATCTTCGGGACGGCGACCCTGGCCACGTAGACGATGTCGGAGCCGTCGAGCTGGGCGATGGACGACGACTCGTGGGTGCGCGCGACCAGCCGCTCCATGTGCGGCCGGGCCACCTCCCACAGGCCGCGCGACAGCACGTAGCTGGTGCCGAGCTCCAGCACCCGCGGCGTCAGCTCGAAGCCGCCCGGCTCGGCGACGCGCACGTAGCCCAGGCGTTCCAGGGTGAGCAGCACCCGCCGCGCGGTGGGCCGGGGCAGCCCGGCGGCGGCGGCCACGGCGGCCAGGGACATGACGGGCTGGCGCGGCTCGAACGCGCGGAGCACATCGAGGCCGCGGGCCAGTGCCTCGATGAAGTCCGGACTGCTATCACGGCGGGCCATGGCCCTCCTCTCGCTAGCCGACACCGACTGTATCGTGACGGCCGTTTTCTGGCCGCATCGCGGACACCCATTTGCGCAGCCGGTACGGCGGTCCCATGAGCCAGCTTCTCGCGGTGCGGCAGGGCTATTGACTTCCGTATGGCGGAGAGAAATGCTGTGCGCGTTCACTATGCGAGTCTTTGTCCGCATCGCGGTCACGGCTGGCCGCGATGGTCCCGTTCCCTGGCGATGTGCCACCACATGAGGAGGCTCCGGTGACAGAAGTTCAGGCAGACACCAGCGACGAGAAGATCCCCGAGGCGCCTCCCGCGCCCGCGGAGGAGATGGTGGCCGCGCCGCCGGCCGGCGACCCGGTCCCGCTCGGGCTGCTGGTCTTCGCGCTCGGCAGCACCGTTCTGGGCATCTCGCTGCTCGGCTACGTGCCGCTGGCGGTCCAGGGCAACACGATCATGCCGATCGTCTACGCGGCCACCGGCCTTGGCCTGCTGGTGACCACGGTGTGGGCGGTGGCGCTCGGCCAGACCTTCGTGGCCACCGTGCTGGGCGCGTTCGCGTGCTTCTGGATCAGCTACGCCGCGCTGGTGCTCGGGCTCACCCACAACTGGTACGGGATCCCGCCTGCCAGCATCCTGCACACCATCGGGGAGTTCCTGATCTCCTGGGACATCGTGATCTTCATGCTGTTCCTGGTCAGCCTCCGTATCCCGCTGCTGTTCTCGCTGATCCTGGGGGCCGGGGTGGTCGGTGTCACGCTGATCACCATCGGCGTGCTGCAGTCCTCCACCGGAACCGAACGCGTGGGCGGGGTGTTCGTGCTGGTGTTCGCGGCCCTCGGGTACTACGGGTACCTGGGCACGGCGATCGTGTCGGTGGGCGGCAAGCCGTTGCCGTTCGGCAAGCCCGTGCTGAGCCTGCTCGGCGGCAAGTAGCCGGTCCCCGGCCGCTGGCCGGCCCGACCGCGATGCGGACAGGCCCCGCCGGACCGGTCGCCGCCGGGGTGCGGGCCGGGCCTTGACAACCGATCACGAAAGCCGCGACGCTTCCGGACAGGCTGGGTCCAGCCGTGAGACGGACGAGCGTCCGCATCGCCGATATCTGCCTGCGAGCTAGCGGAGGGAAACATGACAGCCACGCCGGGCGCCGATAATACGACAGGCACGCGGGGCGCGCCCGCGGCCAGCCCGAGTGCCGCCGACCTGACCCCGGGCCGACCGGTGGTGTTCCGGAACGCCACCGTACTGACCATGGATGACGGCCATCACGTGCTGTCCGGCGGCGACGTCCTGATCAGCGGCGAGCGCATCGCCGCGGTGGGCCCGCGCCTCGAGGTGCCCGAGGGCACGGCCGAGATCGACGCGACCGGCGGCATCGTGATGCCGGGCATGATCGACACGCACCGGCACATGTGGCAGACCGCGATGCGGGGCTACGGCGCCGACTGGACGCTGACCCAGTACTTCGTGTGGAACTACCTGCAGTGGGGCAAGTCGTTCCGGCCGCAGGACATCTACGCGGGCAACCTGCTCAGCGCGATCGAGGCGATCGACGCCGGCGTCACCACCACCGTGGACTGGTCGCACAACCTGCAGACGACCGAGCACGCGGAGGCGGCCCTGGACGCGCTGCGGGCGGTTCCCGGCCGGTTCGTCCTGGCCTACGGCAACATCCAGCAGGCCCCGTGGGAGTGGTCGGCCACCCCGGAGTTCCGCGACTTCGTCGGCCGCCACTTCGGCGGCGGCAGCGACATGCTCGGCTTCCAGATGGCCTTCGACGTGCCGCCGGCCAGCCCGGACTTCCCGGAGAAGGCGGCGTTCGAGGTGGCCAGGGACCTGGGCGTGCCGGTGACCACGCACGCCGGGGTGTGGAAGGTGACCACCGACGAGGGCATCAGGCTCATGCACGAGCACGGGTTCATGACCCCGGGCACGATCTACGTGCACTCGGCCAGCCTGTCGCCGGATTCCTACCACCGGATCGCGGCGACCGGCGGATCGGTCTCGCTGTCCACCGAGAGCGAGCAGAGCGCCGGGCAGGGCTACCCGCCCACCTGGAAGCTGCGCGAGCACGGCATCGACGTGTCGCTGTCCATGGACACCAGCGTCTGGTGGAGCGCCGACCTGTTCTCGGCCATGCGGGCCACGCTCAGCGCGGACCGGGCCCGCGAGCACCTGGAGGCGCACAGCAGGGACGAGACCGTCACCCACCACAAGCTGCGCGCCGAGCAGGTGGTGGACTGGGCGACCCGGGGCGGGGCCCGGGCGCTCGGGCTGGACTCGGTGGTGGGCAGCCTGAAGCCGGGCACGAAGGCCGACGTGGTGCTGATCAAGAACGACGCCTCGCCGGTGATGTTCCCGCTGCTGCACCCCTACGGGCACGTCGTCTTCCAGGCCCAGCGCGGCGACGTGCACACGGTGGTGGTGAACGGCCGGGTCGTGAAGTACGACCACGCGCTGGTGGGCGTGGACCTGGCCAGGGCGCGCGAGGTGGTCGGGCAGACGGTCGACTACCTGCGCGGCGTCCTCGGGCCGGAGGCCTGGAACGAGGGCATGCACCCGGAGATCCCCGAGACCAGGGTCCTGGACAACCCGTACACCTACACCTATACCGAGGACGCGGGCGCGCAGTCCTGATGACGGGCGCCATGGCCGGCCCGCAGGGGGCCGGCCACGCGGGAGGAGGCACGCGGCGCATGCGGGCAGCGGTTCTCCGCCGTCACGGCGCAGCTCCGGAGTTCGGGTCGCACCCGGCGCCGCTCCGCGCGGAGGGCCAGGCGCTGATCCGGGTGACGGCGGCCCCGATCAGCCCGCTCGACCTGCTATGCGCCTCCGGGACGTCGTATTTCGGCGCGCCCGCGCTGCCCTACGCGCCGGGCGTCCAGGGCGTCGGGGTGATCGAGGAGGCTTCCGGGCTGCGACCGGGTCAGCGGGCCTGGTTCAGCTGTGACGCGGGGATGCGGCCGGGCGACGGCGCCATGGCCGAACTGTGCGTCGCGGACGAGGCCGGGATCGTGCCGCTGCCCGACGGGGTGAGCGACGACCTCGCCGCGGCGCTCGGGCTGTCCGCGGTCGCGGCGTGGATGGCGCTGACCTGGCGAGGCGGACTGCGTCCGGGCGACCACGTGCTGATACTCGGGGCCAGCGGCGCGGTCGGCCAGGTCGGCATTCAGGTGGCGCGACTGCACGGCGCCGCACGGGTGGTGGCCGCCTGCCGCGACCCGCAGGGCCGGGCCCGGGCGGCCGAACTGGGCGCCGATGCCGTCGCCGACCTGTCGGGGGACGACGCGGATACGATCAGGACCCGGCTGGCCGAGGCCACGGCCGGCCGGGCCGACCTGGTGCTGGACCCGGTCTGGGGACGGCCCGCCGAGGCCGCGCTCGGCGTCCTGGCTCCGCACGGCCGGCTGGTCAACCTAGGATCAGCGGCCGGGCCCCTGGCCGCCTTCGGGTCGGCCGCCGTGCGCGGCGGCGTGCTGTCCGTCCTCGGCTACACCAACAACGCGCTCAGCCAGGAGCAGAAGGCCGCCGCGCTGGGGCAGATCCTGGCCCACGCGGCGGCCGGGCGCCTGACCGCCGATCGCCAGACCATGCCGCTCACCCGGGCCGCCGACGGATGGTCGCGGTGCGGGCAGCCTCCGTACCGGCGCGTTGTGCTGATCCCCTGATCTCCTGCCCGTGCCCCGGCCCGGGCCCCGCCGGCCCGCCCGCGGACCGGCAGTACGCTCGGCGTAGGCGTCGGGCAAGGGGGAGCGGATGTCCGGGTTCGTGCTTGGCTCGCAGGAGGGCCCGGCCTACGGGTTCCACGGGGCCACGGTCGTGATCAAGGCATCGGCGGCGCACACACGCGGCCAGCTGGGCGTGATGGAGTCGGGCTACCCGGCGGGCCTGGTGGTGCCGCCGCACGTGCACGAGGGCGAGGACGAGATGTTCTACGTCCTGGCCGGCGAGCTCACCGGCTTCTGTGGCGACGACGGCTGGATCGCCACAGCGGGCAGCTTCGTGTTCATGCCCCGCGACTGCTGCCACGGCTTCGCGGTGACCAGCGATGAGCCGGCCCGGGCCCTGGTGATCACCGGGCCATCCCGGCTGGCCGCGCAGATCGCCGAGGCCGGCCAGCCTCCCCCTCTTCGGTAGGACGTGGTCCCGTCCGGGCCGGAGCGCGCGGCTGCCCCGGCCCGGACGGCCGCCCCGCTACCCCGGCCCAGAGCCGCCCGGCGGGGGAGGGGGCGGGGGTTCGTAG
>JASHUI010000572.1:0-12877 GCA_030040095.1 Streptosporangiaceae bacterium
CGAGGGGGGTTACTGGAAGGACGGGACCATCGCCTCGATCAGGTATGGACCGGGCTCGGCGAGGGACCGGCGCAACAGGCCGGCGAACTCACCCGTGGTGCGCGCCCGCCCGCCGGGCACGCCGAGCCCGCCGGCCAGGGCCACGAAGTCGAGGCCGGGCCGGGACAGGTCGAGCAGGCTTTGCGCGGCGGCGCCGGACTCCCCGGCACCGACCCGCTCGAGTTCCATGCCGAGGATCGCGTAGGAACGGTTGTTGAAGATGATCGTGGTGACGTCCAGTCCCTCGCGGGCCTGGGTCCACAGCGCCGACAGCGTGTACATGGCGCTGCCGTCGGCCTCCAGCGTGACGACCCGGCGCCCGGGAGAGGCCATCGCGGCGCCGGTGGCCAGCGGCAGCCCCAGGCCGATCGCGCCGCCGGTCAGCGTGAGCCAGTCGTGCGGGGGCGCGCCCGCCGTGGCGCCGGGCGCCCAGATGCCGGAGGTGTTGGCCTCGTCGCAGACGATCGCGCCCTCGGGCAGCAGGGCGCCGATGACCCTCGCCGCCCCCTTCCCGGTCAGGGCGTCCTCGCCGTCGGGCAGCCCGGGGCGCTTGGGCTCCGCCGCGAGCGGCTTCACGTCCGGCGCGACCAGGTCGGCCAGTGAGGCGAGCGCCTCGGTGGCGTCCTCGCCGGGCGCGGCCAGCACGTGCACGGCGGCGTCGGCCGGGGCGAGCGAGCTAGGGACGCCCGGGTAGGCGAAGAACGAGACCGGGGCCCCCGCGCCGGCCAGGATCAGGTGCCGGGCGCCTTCCAGCTTCTGGATGGCGAACTCGGCCAGGTAGGGCAGCCGTTCGACGGCCGGGAGGCCCGCGCCGCGCTCGAGCCGGGCCGGGGACCCCTCGCACAGCAGCCGGGCGCCGGTGGCCTGGGCCACCCGGCTGGCCGCCTCCAGGCCCGGCCGCCGGGTCGCGGTCCCGCCGAGCAGGATCACGCACGGCTCCTGGCCGGCCAGCACGGACGCCACCGAACGGATCACGTCGCCCGGCACCGGCGAAGGAGCCCGCACCGGGAGCGCCGGCGCGGGCGCACCGCCTTCGGACCAGGACACGTCGGCCGGCAGGATGAGCGTGGCCACCCCGCCGGGCGGGATTTTCGCCGCGGCCACCCCCTCGGCGGCGTCGGCCGCCACGTCCTGGGCGCGCGACGAGCGGCGAACCCAGACCGACACCGTGCCGGCCAGGGCGTCGATGTCGGACTCCAGCGGCGCGTCGTACCGCTTGTGATAGGTGGCGTGGTCGCCGACCACCGTGAGCAGCGGGGTCCGCGCCCGCCGCGCGTTGTGCAGGTTGGCCAGCCCGTTGGCCAGGCCCGGGCCCAGGTGCAGCAGCGCCGCGGCGGGGCGGCCGGCCATCCGGCCGTAGCCGTCCGCCGCGCCGGTGGCCACCCCCTCGAACAGGCAGAGCACCCCGCGCATCCGGGGGACGGCGTCCAGCGCCGCGACGAAGTGCATCTCCGAGGTTCCCGGGTTGCTGAAGCACACGTCGACGCCGCTGTCGGTCAGCGTGCGGATCAGGGCTTGCGCGCCGTTCATCGGTTCCTCCCGCCCCTGTGGGCCAGCTCCCCGGTCATTCGAACAGGACCCCGGGCCCCAAAATGCCCTCGGGATCGAACGCCTGTTTCACCCGGCGCATCAGCCCGACCGCCACCGGGTCGGCCAGCTCCAGGAAGTAGCGCTTCTTGGCCGTCCCGATGCCGTGCTCGCCGCTGACCGCGCCGCCGCGCGCCACGGCCGCGGCGAAGATCCGGCGCATCAGCGCGGAGCGCTCCGCCGCGTCGGGCTGGAAGACCGCCAGGTGGACGTTGCCGTCCCCGGCGTGGCCGCAGCCGAGGACCAGGCTGCCGCCACCAGCGCCGCCGCCACCGGCTAGCTCGGCCACCTCGGTCAGGAATCCGGCCATGGCGGCACGCGGCAGCACCGTATCCACGATGTCGTCGGCGCCGGCGTTCTTGGCCGTCCAGAACGCCTTCTCCCGCGCCTCGATGAGCCGCCTCGCGGCCCGGTCGGGCAGCACGTAGACGTCGCCCGCGCCGAGCCCGGCCATCAGCTCGGCCAGCTCGGTCACCGTCGCGGCCAGGCGTTCCTCGGCGCGCTCCTCGACCACCACCACCAGGTAGGCCAGCGTCTTGTCCCGGATCGCGGCCGGGACACCGAGGTCGACGTCCTCGGCCGCGGTGATCGCCGCCATCGTCACCGTGTCCACGTACTCGAGGATCAGCGGCCCGATGCCGCTGCCGACGATGCCGGGGACCGCGGCGGTCACCTGGTCGAGCGACCCGAACGGCGCCAGCACCGTCGCCTGGAACGGCAGCCGCGGGTAGAGCCGGACCACGGCCTCGGTGACCAGGGCCAGGGTGCCCTCGGAGCCGACGATCAGCTGGGTGAGGTCGTAGCCGGACGCGTTCTTGACGTGCTTCCCGCCGCAGCGCAGCACCTCGCCCGAGGCCAGCACGGCCTCGACGCCGAGCACGTGCTGGCGGGTGACCCCGTACTTGACCGCCCGCATCCCGCCGGCGTTCGTGGCGATGGTCCCGCCCAGGCTGGCGCTCATCTCGCCGGGAAACACCGGGTACACCAGGCCGTGCGCGGCCGCGGCCGCGTCGAGCGCGGCCAGCGTCACGCCGGGCTGCACGACCGCGGCGTTGTTGGCCGCGTCGATCTCCAGCACCCGGTCCATCCGCTCGAACGACACCACCAGGCCGCCCGGCCCCGGAATCGCGGCCCCCGACAGGCCGGTGCCCGAGCCGCGCGCGGTCACCCGCAGGCCCTGCTCCCCGGCGATGCGCAGCACCGCGGCCACCTCAGCCGTGGCGGCCGGCCTGACCACGAACCCGGGCCGCCGGGGCGCGACGCCCAGCGCCTCGTCATGGCCGTAATCCGGCGGCACGTCGTCCCCGGCCAGCACATGCCCGGCGCCGACCACCCCGGCCAGCAGCGATCGCGTATCGGTCACCACGTCCTCCTCGGGTGCGGTCCGGAGCCAGGCCGGAGGTTACCGCTTAGTAGCGATTATCCAGAACGCGAACGCCTCGGGGCTGACCGAACCGCCGCCAGCGTCTCTGGTGACGATCCCGAACCGGCCCGCGGACGATCTGAGAAGCTGGGCACCTATGTCCGAGGATTCCAGCCGGGACCGCGGCGAGCGCGGCGGCCTGCCGAGCATCGACCGGCTGCTCACCCTGTCCGACGGGGTGGTGGCCATCGCGCTCACCCTGCTCGTGCTGCAGGTGCACGTGCCGCCGCTGAACCACCTCACCAACGACAACTCGCCCACACAGCTCGCCGCGCAGCTCGGCAAGGACGGCGACCAGCTGATCAGCTACCTGATCTCGTTCTACGTGGTCGCGAACTTCTGGCTGGTGCACCACCGGGTCTTCTCCCAGCTGTCCGGCCAGCGCGAGGACCTGGCCTGGCTGAACTTCGCGTTCCTGTTCACGATCACGGCCATGCCGTTCACCAGCAGCCTGGTCGGCGACTACGGCAGCAACCCGCTCGCGGTCGACATCTTCGCGCTGAACCTCCTGCTGGCCAGCCTGGCCACCCAGGCCACGCTCGAGCTCGGCCGGCGCCGCGGCCTGACCGCGCCGGACGCCGACCCCAGGGCCCGGCGGGCGGTGCTGATCCGGACGGGGACCGCCACGCTGGTCATCGTCGCTTCCATGGGCGTGGCCTGGGTGAGCACCGCCGCCGCCAAGTACCTCTGGCTGCTGATCGCGGCGCCCCGGGTGGTGACCGGGGTGGCGGAGCGCCGGGCCAAGGCGGCCCACCTCCCGGAAGCGCCGCCGGACTAGCATCGTGGCATGGGGTTCGAGCACATCCTGGTCGAGCGGTCCGGCGACTTCGTGACCGTCACCATGAACCGGCCGCAGCGGCGCAACGCCCTGTCCCTGCAGCACATGCGCGAGCTGATCGCGGCGTTCCGGGAGATCGGTGACAGCGACGCCCTGGGCGTCATCCTGGCCGGCAACGGCCCGGTGTTCAGCGCCGGGCACGACTTCGCCGACGTGGCCGAGGCCGACCTGCCCGCGGTGCGCTCCCTGCTGATGACCTGCACCGAGCTGATGACGCTCATGCAGCAGGTGCCCCAGCCGGTGGTGGCGCGGGTACACGGGCTGGCCACCGCCGCCGGCTGCCAGCTGGTCGCGACCGCGGACCTGGCCGTGGCCAGCGAGGACGCCGGCTTCGCCGCGCCGGGCGGCAAGGGCGGGTGGTTCTGCCACACGCCCATGGTGGCGATCGCCAGGAACGTCGGCCGGAAGCGGGCCATGGAGATGGCCCTGTCCGGCGACGTGATCGACGCCCGTACCGCCCTGGACTGGGGGCTGGTCAACCAGGTCGTCCCCGCCGACCAGCTCGGCTCGGCCACCGCGAACCTGCTCGAGCGGGTCACGCTGGGGTCCGCGGACAGCAAGGGCATCGGCAAGCAGGCACTCTACGCCCAGATAGACCTCGACCAGCCGAAGGCGTACGCGTACGCGGTCGAGGTGATGGCCGCGACCAGCCAGCTGCCGGACGCGCGCGAGGGCATGCGCGCGTTCCTCGACAAGCGCAAGCCGCGGTGGAGCCGCGGCCGCCGGTAACCCGGTAACGCGGCCGGGGTAGCCGGATCAATCGGCAAATCCCGTCGTGCTCATGGTGGGACCATGGGGCGCATGCGCTATCTGGTACGGGAAAAGCTGTTCTCCATCGGGGATGACTTCTGGGTGACCGACGAGCGGGGAGACAAGATCTTCCTGGTCGACGGCAAGGCGCTGCGGCTCAGGCAGACCTTCGAGCTCAAGGACGCTTCGGGCGCGGTCGTCGCCACCATCCGCAGGCACCTGGTCACCGTTCACGACAGCATGGACATCGAGCGGGACCACGCGGTGCTGGCCACCGTGCACAAGGCAACGTTCTCCCCGCTGCACCACCGGTCGATCATCGACCTCGCGGGCGGCGGCCAGCTCGAGGCCGTCGGCAACATCGTGGACAAGGAGTTCGAGATCCGGTCGGGACCAGGCGTCGTCGCCTGGGTCTCCCGGTCCTGGTTCCGGGTCCGCGACAGCTACGGCGTCGATGTGGCCCCGGGGCAGGACGACGCGCTGGTGATCGCGATAGCGGTCTGCCTGGACCGGATTCATCAGGACGAGGAGACACGGCGGCGCTAGCCGTCGCCAGGGGAACCGGAGGGGGGACCGCGTGCCCGGCGCCACGCCATTGCCTGTCCTGTACGTCGTCGCCTGCGGCGGCCCGCCGGCCCGGCAGCTGCCGGAGTTCGTCGCCTCGGCCCAGGCGCAGGGCTGGGACGTGTGCGTGATCGCCACGCCCGACGGCACCAAGTTCCTCGACGCCGCCCGGCTGGCCGGGCAGACCGGCCACCCGGTGCGCAGCCAGTACAAGGGCCCGGACGACCCGGACGTGCTGCCGCCGGCCAGCGCCTTCGTGGTCGCCCCGGCCAGCTTCAACACCGTCAACAAATGGGCCCTCGGGATCACCGACACGCTGGCGCTCGGCCTGCTCTGCGAGGCGGTGGGCCTGGACCTGCCGATGGCCGCCGCGCCCTGGCCCAACGCGCCGCTGGCCCGCCATCCGGCGTTTCAGCGCAGCCTCGCCGCGCTGCGCGAGTGGGGCGTGCGGATCGTCTACGATCCGGCCCGGCTGCCGGGCCTGGCCGGGGGCGCGCCGTTCCCGTGGGACGATCTGCTGCGGGTGCTGCCCGCCCTGCGCCGGTAGCGCCGGCCGCCGTCCGGGCTTGACGTTGACCCTGGGTCAGGGTCCGAGCATGGGGGAATGAACCAGACCACCGCCGCGATCGTGGCCACCGGGCTGAGGAAATCGTTCGGCGAGAACGTCGTGCTCGACGGCATCGACCTGGACGTGCCGGCCGGAACGGTCTTCGCCCTGCTCGGCCCCAACGGAGCGGGCAAGACCACCATCGTCAAGATCCTCTCCACGCTCATCGCCGCCGACGCCGGCCAGGCCCGGGTCGCCGGGCACGACCTGAGCCGCGACCCCGGCCTGGTGCGCGCGGCCATCGGCGTGACCGGGCAGTTCTCCGCCGTCGACGGCCTGCTCACCGGCCGGGAGAACCTGACCCTGATGGCCGACCTGCACCACCTGGGCCGCCGTGAGGCGCGCCGCAGGGGCGAGGAGCTGCTCGGCCGCTTCGGCCTCGGGGACGCGGCGTCCAGGCTGGCCGCGACCTACTCCGGCGGCATGCGGCGCCGGCTCGACCTCGCGATGACGCTGGTGGGCCGGCCCCGGATCATCTTCCTCGACGAGCCCACCGCCGGCCTGGACCCGCGCAGCCGCCGCGACGTGTGGCAGCTCATCCGCGACCTGGTGGCCGGCGGGGTCACCGTCTTCCTGACCACGCAGTACCTGGACGAGGCCGACGAGCTGGCCGACCGGATCGCCGTGCTCGATCACGGACGCCTGGTCGCCGAAGGGACCGCGGACGAGCTCAAGCGGCTGGTGCCCGGCGGCCGGATACGGCTGCGGTTCGCCGACGCCGAAGGGCTGGGGCGGGCCGCGCGAGCCCTGGGCCAGGTGGCCCAGGGCGGCGACGTTCTCACGCTGAACGTTCCCTCCGACGGCAGCGTCGCCTCGCTACGGGCCGTGCTGGCCCGGCTCGACGCCGGATCGGCGCAGGTCAGCGGGCTGTCGGTGGACACACCCGACCTTGAAGACGTCTTCCTTGCCCTGACCGGTCCGCGCGACGCGCCGAGGGAGCCCGCGCGATGAGCACGATCACCCTGGCCGTGACGGACTCGGCCACGATGCTGCGACGCAACCTGCTGCACCTGGCCCGCTACCCGGCCATGGCGGTCTCGGTCCTCGGCGTGCCGGTCATCCTGCTGCTGCTGTTCGTCTACGTCTTCGGCGGCGCGCTGGGCGCGGGCCTGCACGGCGCGGGCGGCTACGTCAACTACCTCGCTCCCGGGATCATCGTGATCGCGGCGTGCTCGGTGGCGGTGCCGACCGCGGTGGCCGTCAACGTCGACATGACCGAGGGCATCATGGACCGGTTCCGCACCATGGCGATCGCCCGCGCCTGCGTGCTGACCGGCCACGTGGCCGGCGGGGTGATCCAGGCCGTGCTGAGCGCGGGCCTGGTCACCGGGATCGCCGTCCTGGCCGGCTTCCGGCCGGTGGCCGGGCCCGTTCGGTGGATCGCGGCGTTCGCGCTCCTGGCCATGGTCGCGTTCGCGCTGACCTGGGTGTCGGTCGCGCTCGGCCTGATGGCCAGGACCCCGGCCAGCGCGAGCAACCTGCCGATGCCGCTGGCGTTCCTGCCGTTTCTGGGCAGCGCGTTCGTGCCGGCCGCCTCGATGTCGGCCGGCCTGCGCTGGTTCGCCGAGTACCAGCCGTTCACGCCGATCATCGAGACCCTGCGCGGCCTGCTGACGGGCACCGCGATCGGCGACAACGCCGGCCAGGCCGTCGCCTGGTGCGCCGGCCTGTCGCTGGCCGGCTACCTGTGGGCCAGGGTGATGTACAACAGGGAACGTCGATGATGCTCACCATTGGCCAGCTCGCGGACTACGTCGGGGTCACCGTCCGCGCCGTGCGCCACTACCATCAGCGCGGCCTGCTCCCCGAGCCGGGCCGGGACGCGTCGGGCTACCGGCGCTACGGCGCGCAGGCGGTGGTGGACCTGATCCGGATCAAGACGCTGGCCGACGCGGGCGTGCCGCTGGCCAGGATCTCGGCGCTGCTGGGCGCAGGGCCCGAGGAATTCTCCCTGGCCACGGCCCAGATCGACGCGGCGCTCGCGGCCCGGGTACGCGACCTCGAGCAGCAGCGGCTCCGGATCGCCGACCTTGCCGCGGGCGACCGCCTGTTCCTGCCTGCCGAGGTGGTCGGCCTGCTCGCGCGGCTGCGCGAGCTCGGCGTCAGCGACCGTGCGATTCATATGGAACGCGACGGCTGGATCCTGCTCTCGGCCCGCTCGGCCAGCCTGGCCGCGGGCCTGGCCGAGGAAAAGCGCCGGGCGCTCGACCACGACGAGTTCGTGCGGATCTACCTCGGGTGCGATCAGGCCCTGGGCTGGGACCCGGACGACCCCAGGCTGGACGAGCTGGCCGAGGCGATGGCGGCGTTCGCCGCGCGCCGCGCGGCCGCTCGCCAGGACCGGGACCAGGTGCAGGCTCAGGAGCAGGACGTCGCGGTCGCGATGTCCCTGCTGGCCTCGGAGCCGGGCAACTCCTCGCCCACGTGGCAGCGCCTCATGCAGCTCGCCAGGGAAAAGGCGCAGGACGGCCGGCCCGGCCTGACCGGGGGGCATTCGCCCGCTAGCGGGTGACTGCGCTCTCGGCCGCGCCGCCGTAGAGCTCGGCCGCGCGCCAGCAGTACCAGGCCAGGACCGACCGGTACGGCCGGTACGGCTCGCCGAGCGGATCGAGTTCCTTGGCCGTCGGCGTCGGGATTCCCCAGGCCAGCCCGTACCCGCGGCGCACGCCAAGGTCGCCGGTGGGCCACACGTCCAGCCGCCTGAGCTGGAAGATCAGGAACATCTCCGAGGTCCACCGCCCGATGCCCCGGACCGACGAGAGCCGGTCCACCACCTCGTCGTTGCTCTCGGCGCGCAGCCTGTGGTCCAGCACGACCGTGCCGTCCAGCACCTTGGCCGACAGATCCCGCAGGGATGCCGTCTTGGCGGCGGACAGTCCCGCGGACCGGAGCGCGCCGTCGGACAGGGCCAGCAGGCGGGCCGGGTCGATGTCCCCGTCGAGCGCGGCGATCAGGCGACCGTGGATCGCGGCCGCCGCGGCCCCGGCGAGCTGCTGGTAGACGATGGCCCGGACCAGCGTGGCGAAGTGGGACTCCTCCGGCGGGCGCAGGCTGGCCGGGCCGGCCTCGGCCAGCAGGCGGCTCAGCACCGGGTCGCGCTCGGCCAGGATGGAGGACGCGGTGCGCCAGCTGCGGGTCGGCCGGGTCGCGCTGGTCGGTGCGGGCATAAGGACAACATAACTTCTGGGTATATCCAGCTGGACGGGGCGACGCTGCTACGGGGGGCTGATCGTGAGTCTGGTCGGGACGGTGAAGGTCGCGCGGCGCCCGATCGCGCTGCTGGAGCCCGTCATCGGCACCGAGAGGCAGGCCCGTCTGCTCCGGGCGGCCGAGCTGTTCCGGCAGCGCCTGGGCGGCCGGACGATCTGGAACGTCAGCTCGACGGCGACCGGCGGCGGGGTCGCCGAGATGCTGCAGGTGCTCATCGGCTACGTCCGCGACCTGGACATCCCGATCGAGTGGCGGGTGATCGCCGGGGACGCCGAGTTCTTCGTGATCACCAAGCGCCTGCACAACCAGATCCACGGCGACCCGGCCGGCGGCGCGCTCGACGCCGACGACGCCCAGCACTATGAGCGGATGCTCGCCGCCAACGCCGTCGAACTGGTCGGGCAGATACGCCCCGGCGATCTGGTGCTGCTGCACGACCCGCAGACCGCCGGGCTGACCGAGGCGCTGTCGCGGGCCGGAGCGCGGGTCGCGTGGCGCTCCCACATCGGCGTGGACTGGCACAACGAGGTCATCGAGACCGCGTGGAGCTTCCTGCGGCCGCACCTGGCCCAGGCCGGTGGGTACGTGTTCACCCGGCGCGAGTACGTGCCGTTCTGGGTCCCGGACGAGAGGGTCGCGATCATACCGCCGTCGATCGACCCGTTCTCGCCGAAGAACCAGCACCTCGACCAGCATGCCGTGCGGGCCATCCTGACCCGGATGGGGGTGCTGGACGGCGCCGCGCCGGACGAGCGGCCCTCGTTCTTGCGCAGCGACGGCAGCGTCGGCCTGGTCACCAGGCCCGCGGAGATCACCGGGGACACCCGCCCGGGCCCCGGCGACCCGCTGGTGGTTCAGGTCTCCCGGTGGGACCGGCTCAAGGACATGGCCGGGGTCATGCGCGGCTTCGCGGACTACATCGCGCCGGACGAGCGCGGCTACCTCCTGCTGGTCGGGCCGGCGGTCGCCGGGGTGACCGACGACCCGGAGGGGGCCGCGGCGTTCGGCGACTGCCTGCTGCTCTGGAAGGAGCTGCCGGCCGAGGTCCGCTCCCGGATCCTGCTGGCCACCCTGCCGCTCGACGACGCGGACGAGAACGCCGCGATGGTGAACGCGGTCCAGCGGCACGCCAGCGTGATCGCGCAGAAGAGCCTGGCCGAGGGGTTCGGGCTGACCGTCGCCGAGGGCATGTGGAAGGGCCGGCCCGTGGTCGGGTCGGCGGTCGGCGGGATCATCGACCAGATCGCGGACGGCAGCGGGATACTGCTGCCCGATCCGCGTGACCTGAAGGCGTTCGGGGCGGCGGTCCGCGAACTGATCGACAACCCGGACGAGGCGGACCGGATGGGCCGCGCCGCCATGGAGCGGGTCCGCGAACGCTACGTCGGCGACCTGCACCTGCTCCGTTACGCCGAGCTGTTCGACGCGATGATCAGCCGGTGACGGCCGCGGCCCGGCGCGTGGCCGCGGGTGCGGGCGCGTCGCTCACTGCGGCCGCCGTCCCGGAAGCAGCGGGCGCATGAAGGTGCGCTGGTAGCGCAGCACGCAGCCGCTCTCGTCCCGGATCCGGTCGGCGGCGACGAAGTCGGGATCGGCGCCGAACCGGGAACGGTACTGCTCGTAGGCGGCCAGGCTGGGAAAACTGAACAGGGCCAGCGCCCGGTCGCTGGCGCCCTCGGCCGGCAGGAAGTAGCCGTGGTGGGTGCCGCCGTGCAGGTCCACCAGCTCCATCCAGCGCCCGGCGAAGCGCTCGAAGGCGTCGATCTTGGCGGGATCGATCACGTATTCAACGACACAGGTGATCACAGGGCGCGAGACTACCTCCCGCCGCCATCGGGCGGGGCCGAGACCAGGGCGACCTTGCCCGCGGGGGGGGCGCGTTCGGTCATTACGCTGCTAGTAGCGAACCTGAGTGGGGGTGATCCGGGCCAGTGGACGGCGATCCTTCGGCGGTGCCCGGGCTGGCGCGCAGCGACCCGCGCGGTCCCGGGATAACCCGGGAGCGGGCCGGCGACGGGTTCGGGTACCGCGACCCGTCCGGAGCCGAGGTCACCGACGCGGGAACGCTGCTGCGCATCCGGGCCCTCACGCTCCCGCCCGCGTGGACGCGCGTCTGGATCTCGCCAGACCCGCTGGGTCACATCCAGGCCACCGGCGTGGACAGCCGGAGCCGGACACAGTACCGGTATCACCAGCTGTGGCGCGAACAGCGCGACGCGCAGAAGTTCGCGCACATGCTGCGCTTCGCCGACGCGCTGCCCGCGCTGCGCGCCGCGACCCTGCGCGACCTGCGCCGTCATCCCCTCGACCGGGAACGGGTCGCGGCCAGCGCCGTCCGTCTCATCGATCTTGGCCTGTTCCGCATCGGCGGCGAGAAGTACGCCGAGCTCGACCACCATTACGGCGTCGCCACGCTGGAGAAACGGCACGTCAGCATGCGGCGGGACGGCGTCGTCTTCGACTACGTGGCCAAGGAGGGCAAGCGCCGGGCGATCACCGTCACCGATCCGGCGGTGCGGTCCACGATCTGGGCGCTGGCCCGCAGCGAGAACGGCCTCGACGCGCTGTTCTCCTGGCGCCAGGGCGACGCCTGGCACCCGCTGCACTCCCACGACGTGAGCGCCTACATCGCCGAGCACGCCGGGGGTCACTTCACCGCCAAGGAGTTCCGGACCTGGAACGCCACGGTCCTTATGGCGCTGCTGCTGGCGAACGCGGGCCCGCCGGCCACCGCGCGGCGGGCCAGGAGCGTGATCGCCGCCAGCGTCCGGGCCGTGGCGGAGAGGCTGGGCGACACCCCGGCCGTGGCCCGGGCCTCCTACGTCGATCCCCGGCTGATCAGGCGCTATGAGTCCGACGGCGGCCTGGCCACGATCCCGGCGCTGCCGGCCGAGCTGCCGCCCGGCGTGGACGTCGAGAGCGCCGTGGCCGCGCTCCTCGCCGCCACCAGCTGACGCCGCGACATAGCGTTCAGGATCCGCGTCATGGGCTGGCGCGGCGGGCCGGTCAGGTCAGACCTCTGCCGCCGCCGCCAGGTCGTCGTCCACGATCAGGACGACCTTCCCCCGGGTATGCCCGCGCTCCACCACCTCGTGCGCCCGCGCGGCGTCGTGCCAGTAGAACCGGTCCTGCACCGCGACCGACAACGACGCGTCGTCGAACCGCGGGGCCAGCCGGATCAGCCTGGTCCCGCTCGGCCGGCCGTCGTACTGCCGCCAGTGAACCCGGTTGCCGCCCGGCGCGTCGGCGTGCACCGGCGTGGCGATCACCGCGCCGTCGCGGGCGGCGCGGGCCGCGCCGTCCAGGGTGGGGGCGGCGCACGCCAGCACCTTCTGCGCGCCCCCGTTGGTCAGGTCGCGCACCTGCTCGGGCCAGTCGGGCTTGGTGTGGTCAACGACGTCGGCGGCGCCGAGGTGGTGCAGAAACTCGTGGTTCTGCGGGCTGGCCGTGGCGATGACGTTGGCGCCCAGGATCCGGGCGATCTGCACCGCGAAGTGGCCGAGGCCTCCGGCGCCGGCGGTGATCAGGACGGTTTCCCCGGGGCCGAGCTTCAGCACGTCGGTCAGGCCCTGCTCCGCGGTCAGCCCGTCGATCGGCATCGCGGCGGCCTCGACGGCGTCGAGCTCCTCCGGGATCGGGGCGAGCCGCTCGACCGGGCAGGTCAGGTACTGGGCGTAGCACCCGGTCAGGCCCGGGTAGCCGTACACCGGGGTGCCATCGTCCAGGGCTGCGTCGGCGCCGGTGTCGCCCACGACGACCCCGGCGAACTCCCCGCCCGGCACGTAGGGCAGCGAGCCGGTGTAGCCGCCCCGGCGCAGCGAGGCGTCCCAGGGGCCGACCCCGGCGGCGAGCACCCGGA
>JASHUI010000573.1:0-9709 GCA_030040095.1 Streptosporangiaceae bacterium
CGGCAGCCGGGTCAGCCATCGCCGCCCCCTTCCTCCGCGTGCAGGAAGCAGCGGACCAGCGTGCCGTTCACGTGGTACAGCTCCGGGGTCTCGCCCTGGCACCGCGTCATAACCTTCGGGCAGCGCGGGGCGAACCGGCAGCCCGGCGGCGGGCTGGCCAGGTTCGGCGGGCTGCCCGGGATCCCGGTCAGCGGGACTCGCGGCCCGCGGATCGAAGGGAACGCCTCCATGAGGCCGATCGTGTACGGATGCTGGGGGGAGTCGAACACCTGCCGGGTCGGGCCGAACTCGTCGACGCGGCCCGCGTACATCACCATGAGCCGGTCGGAGAAGTGGCTGACCAGCGACATGTCGTGGGTGACGAAGATCACGGCGAAGCCGAGTTCCTGCTGCAGCTCCTTGATCTGGACCATCAGCGAGCGCTGCGCCACCACGTCCAGCGCGGAGGTTGGCTCATCCATGATCACCAGTTCCGGGGTGAGCAGCAGCGCCATCGCGATCATCGAGCGCTGGCGCATGCCCCCGGACAGCTGGTGCGGGTAGCTCTTCAGGTGCACCGGGTCGATCCCGACCATCAGGAGCACCTCGGCCGACCGGTCGGCGATCTCCTGCTTCGAGGTCATGCCGTGCGCGCGCATCGCGTCCTTGAACTGAGCGCCGATCGTCTTCACCGGGTTGAGCGCGTTCATCGCGCTCTGCATGACCACCGACAGGTCCTTCCACCGGACGGCGGCGAGCTGCCGGTCGGTGAGCCCGACCATGCTCTCGCCCCGGAACACCACGCTGCCGTCGGTGATTCTGGCCGGCGGGGCCAGCAGCTGGGCAATCGCGAAGAGCAAGGTGGACTTGCCGCAGCCGGACTCGCCCACCACGCCAAGGAACTCACCGGGTTCCAGGTCGAAGCTGACCCTGTCCACGGCGCGGACGGACCCGCCCTCCATGAGGTACTCCACCGACAGGTCACAGACCTCGAGCACCGTGCCGGCGGTGCGCCCGGCCGGGGGCCCGGGACGGTCGCCGTTACCTAGGGCGCCTGACACGCTTCCCCCGCATGCTCCGGACCGGCCGCAGGGCCGGGTTGCCGATCTCGTCGAACGCGTAGTTGAGCAGCGCGAACGCGGCCCCGAGGGCCACGATGCACAGCCCGGGCACGATGATCCACAAGGTCTGGCCGGTCTGGAACGCCTCCTCGTTCTCTGCCCAGTACAGCATCGTGCCCCAGCTCACCGTGTTCGGGTCGCCGAGCCCGATGAACTGCAGGCTGGACGAGAACAGCACCGCGTACAGCGCGTTGGTCAGGAAGCTGGCCACCAGCAGGGAGGTCATGGTGGGGATGATCTCGACCACGATGATGTAGAGCGAGCGCTCGCCGCGCACCCGCGCCGCCTCCAGGAAGTCCCGGTTGCGCAGCGACAGCGCCTGGGAGCGCAGCTGCCGCGCGGTGTAGGACCAGGAGACGGCCGTGACCACCGCGATCAGCACCGCGGTGCTGGCGCCGTGCAGGTAGCTGGCGATCACGATCAGCAGCGGGAACGCGGGAATGACCAGCAGCACGTCGGTGATCAGACTGAGCACGCCGTCCCAGGCCCCGCCCAGGTAGGCGGCGGCCACGCCGATCAGCATCGCGATCACGGTGGCGCTCACGCCGACCCCGAGCGCGATCAGCAGCACCGGCCGCGTCCCGTAGATCACCTGCGCGAAGATGTCCTGGCCGAACGCGGTCGTGCCCAGCAGATGCTGGGCCGACGGCTGGAGTGCCCGGCCATAGATCTCGGCGCTCGGGTCGTCGTGCGCGATGACGCCGGGGAACAGCGCGACCAGGCAGAACAGCACCAGCAGCCCCAACCCGACCGTGGCCTTGCCGTTGGACCTGATGGCCCGGGTCATCCGGCGCAGTGAGCGCGCGCCCGATATGCCGGCCCCCGGTGGCGGCATATACAGCCCGCCGCCCGGTCCTCCGAGCGGCGTGACCTGGCCGGAGTCGCTGGCGCCGCCGGGCCCGCCGGGCGCCCTGAGCGTTGCCATTGCTATCTCGCCCCTCTGGTCCGCGGGTCGAGCATCGCGGTCGCGACGTCGGAGAGCAGGATCGCCACCAGCACGGCCGCGGTGATGAGCAGGAACAGCGCCTGCTCCAGCGGGTAGTCATCGTTGTTGACGGCCGCCAGCAGCAGGTAGCCGACACCCTCGTAGTTGAACACATACTCGATCAGGATCGCGCCGCCGACCACGAAGCCCAGCGACATCGCGAAGCCGGTGAGGTTGGGCAGGATCGCGTTTCGCGCCGCGTAGTCGCTCATGATGCGCCAGCCCGGCAGGCCCTTGGCCCGGGCCATCCGCACGTAGTCCTCGGCCAGCGTGGTGATCATCGTGTTCCGCATGGTCAGGATCCAGGTGCCGATCGTGGTGATCAGCAGCGTGAACGCGGGCAGGATCGCGTGCTCGAGGACGTTGCCGATGAACGCCAGGTTGAACCCCGGTGTCAGCGTGATGTCGTAGGTGAAGAAGTACGGGAACCAGCGCAGCTTCACGCCGAAGATCAGGATCAGGATCAGGCCGAGCCAGAAGTACGGGATCACCGTCATGATCACGAAGATCGGCGGCAGGATGCTGTCCAGCCGGCCGCCGCGCCGCCAGGCGCTCACGATGCCGATCCCGGTGCCCAGGATGAAGGCCAGGACCGTGGTCAGCCCGACCAGGCCGAGGGTCCACGGGATCGCGTCGAGCACGATGCGCCCGACCGATACCCCCGGCTGGGTGGTCAGCGACTCCCCGAAGTTGAACGTGGCCACGTTGCCGAGGTAGTGGAAGTACTGCGACACGATGTTCTGGTGGCCGATGCCGAACTGCGCCTCCACGACCTTGAGCGCCCCCGGGCTGAGCGAGCCCCGGTGGTCGGCGATGATCGCGAGCGCCGGGCTGCCCGGCATCAGCCGGGGCAGGACGAAATTGAGCGTGAGCGCCGCCCACAGGGTCAGTGCGAAGAAACCCAGGCGGCGCAGCACGAACCTCATGGTGTGCTTCCCGCTCGCCCGGGGGGCGCCGTCAGCCCCATGCCTTCCTCCCGATGCTCGCCGGATCGTTCCCTAACGCTCGCGCAGCGAGCCGTGGCCGGGCAAGAGCCCGGCCACGGCGTGGGCTGCTACTTGGGCGCCAGGTGGAGCATCAGCTGGCCCCAGTCCGGGTAGTTGTAGGCCGCCGGCTGCGCGTACGGGTTCTGCGGAGTGACCCAGCCGGTGAAGCTGCCGGTGTCGTACTGGTACCAGTCGACCTCCTCGGTGACCGGGATCACCGGGACGTCGGCCAGCATCACCTTCTCCAGCGCGTCCACGATCGCATGCTGCGTGGCCGGGCTGGTGGTGGTCGCGTACTCGTTGAGCAGCGCGTCGGTGGCCGGGTTGCTGTACCGCTCGAAGTTGGATCCGGCCGCGGTCCCGATCGGCGCGGAGTTGGCCGAGTACAGCCATTGCCGCAATTCGTAGTAGGGAGACGGCCCGCCGGTCTCGGCGTAGTAGCCCAGATCGAACTTGCCGGTGTAGATGTCCTCGTCGAAGGTGGTCGCGGACAGGTTCTCCGGGGTGATCGAGATGCCGACCGCCTTGAGGCTCTGCTGGATGGTCTGCACCGCCGCCACCCAGTCAGAGAACCCGCCGTTGTTGACGATGTTGAACGACAGCGGCTGGCCGGACGGCGTCTGGAAGATGCCGTCCGAGCCCATCTTGAAGCCGGCCGCCCTCAGGATGGATATCGCCTTGGCCGGATCGTAGGTGTAGTTGTTCCCGTAGGCCGCCGCCTGCGACGTATCGAGCCAGCTCGAGAACGTCGGGGTGACGATCCCGGTCTGGTTCGAGGCCGGCTCGTAGCCGTACTCGCCGATCGTGGACGCCTTCTGCCGGTCGATCGCATACGCCATGGCCTGGCGCACCGCCAGGTTCTTCAGCAGCGGGTTGGTCAGGTTGATGAACAAGGTCACGTTCACCACCGGCGGGAACCAGTAGTGGTAGTCCGGGTTCTTGGCCAGGTAGAACTTCTGGATGCTCGGGATGAACTGGCTGCCCCACTGGGCCTGGCCGTTGGCCAGGTAGGTGTTGGCCGTGTCGTTGGTCAGGAACGCCGGGTAATTGACCGTGCCGACCTTCGGCTCACCCTTCTGCCAGTAATGCGGGTTGGCCACGTACTTGATGTTCTGCGGGGTGCACGTCTTGCTGCTTACCGTGAACGCTCCGGTACCTACCGGATCCTTGTCCGGGTAGTTCACCGGGTTGCTCACCTTCGACCAGATGGCCGGGTCGACGATGCCGATCTGGTCGGCGACGTAATAGAAGTACGGCACTGCCGCGGTCTTGAACGTCATGAGCACCTGGTCCGACCCGACCTGGGCGACGCTGGACAGCACCGACCAGACCGAGTTGATGTCCAGGGTCGGGTTCTTCTTCAGCAGGTCGAACGTGAAGACCACGTCCGCGGCGGTCAGCGGGTCGCCGTTGGAGAACTTGACGCCCTTGCGGATCGTGAACGTCAGCGTCGTGTTGCCCGCTCCCCAGGTCCAGCTGGTGGCCAGCCAGGGCGTGGCCTTGCCGCTCTCCAGGGTGTTGACGAACGCGAGCGGCTCGTACACCGGGCCCAGCGAGTAGGCGATGTAGTCCAGGTTGAACGGGTTGAAGTCGCAGGTCCAGGTCCCGCCGCTCTCGTTGTCGATGGTCAGCACGCCGCTCGGGCCCGACGACGACGATGGCGATGAGCTGGTGCCGCAGGCGGCCGCCAGCGCGCCCGCCGCGATGAGGACCCCGATTGCCTTAAGGCGTCTCATTGCTTAGCCCTCCGAAGTTTTTTATCTGTGCACCGGGAACTGGCCACCTCTGGTCGGCCAGATGCGCAGGAGCGGTGAATGGAGATGGCCGACGGATCCGTTCGGCCGGTATGGCACCCCACAGTCGCGGTGTCATGACAGCGTGCTCGTATCGATCGTGTGCTGATAGATGGTCGGCTCGCCGGTCGGGACCGGCCGTTTGCGATCGTCTTGACCTGGCCGGGCCCGGCCCATGGCCGCGTCCACTGCCATCGCCACCGCGCCGAGCAGCGGCGCGTCGTCGGGGAAGTGCGCGACCACGAGTTCGGGCGGGAACGGCGTCCCTGACTCCAGCGCGTGCAGCAGCGGCGACCTGATCCGGGCCCAGGAACGGGCGATGCCCCCGCCGACCGCGATCCGCTCCGGGTTGACCAGTATGGCCAGGTTAACCAGGTGAAAGGCGAGTTCTCCGACGAAGTCGTCGATCAGGTCGTCGAGTTCGCTGTCCGCGCCCGCCGCGGCGAACACCTCTGCCGCCGAAAGCTGCCGTTCGGCGCTCGCGGCCCGCCGGGCCAGCGCCTGGCCGCTGACCATGTGCTCGAGTAGCTGGCGCCGGTCCAGCGCCCGGCCGACGTCGGTCACCGAGCGCAGGTTGTAGCCGATCTCGCCGGCCGCGCCGTTGACGCCGTTCACGACCTGGCCGCCGATCACCATGGCCGCGGCCAGCCCGGTGCCCAGGTTCAGGTAGACGGCGGGATCGCAGTCGGCCAGCGCGCCCCAGCGCACCTCGGCCTGAGCCGCTGCCTTCGCGTCGGTGGCCATCCGGACCGCCGCCCCGGGGAACGCCAGGCGCAGCTCCCGCCCCATGGCCAGCCTGTCCCATCCGGCGATGGCCGGGGCGAGCTCCACCCGGTCCTCGAACGGGATCCCGAACGTGGCCACCCCGACGGCGACGATCTCGCCCTCCGGCGCCGCCGTGGCCACCAGGTCGCGGGCGAGCCCGATCCCGCGGCCGAAGCTGGCCTGTGCCCCGAGCTCGCCGTCGCTGCCCACGGTCGCTGACGCCAGCCGGTTGCCGGTCAGGTCGCAGGCGGTGGCCGCGATCTTCGTGCCGCCGAAGTCGAGCCCGAGCACGACCGGGGGAGCTGCCACCATGGCCCGCCAGTTCGCCGAGGCGTCATATCCGCCTGCCAGCAAGATAGTTAGGACAGTATCCTAACTATTCCGGGAGTCACAGGCCCGTGGCCGAACTGTGACCGGGGCGGCGCGCTGGTAGGGCGGGCCTGATGGAGGCCGAGCACGGCCGGGCGCGCGCACTATGGTCGGGTTGGACGAGCGGGACGGTCGGGTGGACGAGCGGGACGGTCGGGTGGACGAGCGGGACGGTCGGGTGGACGAGCGGGACGGTCGGGTTGGACGAGCGGGACGGTCGGGTGAAAGGTCGGGCGAACGAGCGAGGCGGCGGGGCGGAGGACGGCTGGCTTTGGACATGATCTCATTCGGCTCGGTCTTCCTCGAGCTGGTCTTCGGGCACGTGCCCAAGCTCCCGAGGCCGGGCGAGGAGGTGTTCACCGACGAGTTCGCCGTCTCCTGCGGCGGGGCGGTCAGCAGCGCTAGCGCGGCCGCGAGCGCGGGCGCCCGGGCCGGCCTGTGCACGGTCCTCGGCGATGACCTGGGCTCGCGCGTGGTGATCGAGCACTGCGCCCGGCGTGGCGTGGACGTGGCCCCGTCGCTGCGGGTGCACAGCCGCACGGCCGGGATCACGGTCGTGCTGAACTTCGACGGCGACCGGGCCTTCGTCACGAACGTCCCGGCGCAGGCCAGGCGCGGACCGGCCGAGGTCGACCGCTGGCGCGCCGTGCTCCGGCGCGCCCGGCCCCGCTGGTGCTATCTGCATGCGGGCCCGGGCGTGCCGGCCTTCCTGCGCGATGCCCGCGAGCAGGGAACCAAGATCGCGCTCGACGTGTCGCTGGGCGACGAGCGATACCGGGACGAGGTCATCGACTGCGTCCGGCTGGCCGACGTGTTCACCCCCAACGAGACCGAGTTGCAGCGCCTGACCGGTACCGACGACACCGCGTCCGCGGTGGCGGCCGGGGCGGCGTGGGGCACGCCCCTGGTGGTGAAGCGCGGCGCGGCCGGCGCGCTGATCGTCAGTCCTGACGGGACGACCGAGGTCGCCGAGGGCGTCAGGAAGGTCACGGTCCGGGACCTCACCGGGGCGGGCGACGCCTTCGCCGGGGCCATGATCGCCGCGCTGTTGCGCGGGGCCCCGCTGACCGACGCCGTGGTGGCGGCGAACGCCGCGGGCTCCGACGCCGTGGGCCGGCTCGGCGCCGTGGGCGAGGTCGAGGTGGCCGGGATCAGCACGGCCGGGCAGACGTTGGGCGCGAGGTTCGTCGACCAGATGGCCGCCGCGGCCCCGGAATCTGGCGGGTCGGCCGCCGCGGAAGCAGGAACGGAGCCTGATCGGTGAAGCTTGCGATTCTCGGCGGCGGCGGCGTCCGGATGCCCGCCTTCGTCAGGGCGGTGCTGGCCAGCAGGCCCGGCACGTTCGATGAGATCTGCCTGTTCGAGCCGGACCCTGAGCGCCGGAACACGATCTGCAGGCTGGCCGCGGGGATCGCGGATGCCCTCGGCCACCCGGGCGCGGTCACGGTCACGCCCGACGCCGCCGAGGCGTTCACCGGCGCCGGCTATGTCTTCTCCGCGATCAGGGTCGGCGGCGACCGCGGCCGGGTCATCGACGAGCAGGTGGCGCTGGCCCGGGGCATCGTCGGTCAGGAGACCACCGGGCCCGGGGGCTGCGCGATGGCCCTGCGCACGATCCCGGTCGTGCTGAGCTACTGCGATCTGCTGAGCCGTTGCTCGCCGGGCGCCGTCCTGATCAACTTCACCAACCCGGCCGGCCTGATCACCCAGGCCATCACGGCCCAGGGCAAGGTAGCGGCGGTCGGGGTCTGCGACACCCCGGGCGGCACGGTCGAGCGGCTCGGCGCGTTCCTGGGGAGCGCCGGGTCCGGCGACGGCGACGGTGGCGTCGCGGCGTCGTACTGCGGGCTGAACCATCTGGGCTGGGTGGGCTCGCTCCGGATCGGCGGCCAGGAGCGGATCGGCGAACTGCTGGCCAGGTTCGAGGAGCTACAGGAGTTCGACCACCGGTTCGCCGCCTTTGACCCGGCGATGGTCCGCCGGGTCGGCGCGATACCCACCGAGTACGTCTATTACTTCTACGACGCCCGGCGCTACCTCGACGGGGTGGCCCGGGCCGGCTCGAGCCGGGGCCAGGACGTGCTGCGCCTGAACACCGAGCTGCTGGCGGCCCTGTCCAAGGCGTTCGGCAGCGACAGCGTGGACGCCGCCTGGTCGGCCTACGACACGCTGCTGGGCGTGCGCCGCGACACCTACATGCGCACCGACATGCTGGGCGACAGCGGACAGGGCGAGGCGCGCGCCCGGCGGGCGGCCATGCCAGGGACGGGGCTGGCGGCAGCGCAGGTCGGCGGGTACGAGGGACTGGCGCTGCGGGTCATCGACGGCCTGTCCGGCCGCCAGCCGGCGGAACTGATCGTCAACACCCGCAACGGCGGCGGCGCCGGCCCGGCCGGATCACCCTCCCCGGCCTCCCCGCTCAGCCTGCGGTTCCTCGGCCCGGACGACGTGGTGGAGGTGCCGGCCTGGGTTGGCCCCGACGGCGTGTCACCGCGGCCGGTGGCCGGGCTGCCGGACTCGGCCCAGGCACTGGTCATGCAGGTGAAGGAGTACGAGCGGGGAGTGGTCGAGGCCGCGATGACCGGCGATGCCGGATTGGCCGGCGTGGCGCTGGCGCTGCATCCTCTGGTGCCGGGCATCACCGCGGCCAGGGAACTGATGGCCGAGTACCGGGAACAGCACGGCGCGGACCTGGCCTACCTACGGTAGCGGCTGAGCGATCGGCCGGGCCCCGGGTTCGTCGGCCCGGGCCGGGCCGCCGTCATAGTTAGGACAGTATCCTAACTATCTAGAGCAGGGTCGCTGGATATTCGATAGTGGCCACGGACCGCGGTGCGCGAAGATGAACGGGGAGGTGGTCGTGACCGGTACCTCACCTGGCGCGGCCAGGACCGCCGAGTCACCAGGCATCGAGCCTCTCGGCGCCGAGTTCCCTGGCGTGCCGGCCGGAGCCGGGCAGCTCAACGGGCAGGCGGCCCGGCCGCAGCTCATCCGCGCGCTGAACGAGCAGCTGCTGCTCGGCCACATCCGCCAGCTCGGGCCCTGCTCGCGGGCCGACCTGGCTCGCATGTCCGGGCTCTCCAAGCCCACCGTCTCGCTCGCGCTGGCCAACGTCGAGCGCTCGGGCCTGGTCAGGATCGCCGGGCAGCGGACCGGCGTGCCCGGCCGCTCGGCCCGGCTGTATGAGATAAGGCCCGATGCCGGGTTCGTGCTCGGGCTGGACATCGGGCACCACTACCTGCGCGGGGCCCTGGCCGACCTGGCCGGGGACATACGCGCGCAGCACTCGGCCCGGACCAGGGCCGCCAGCGTGCGCGGCCGGCTGACCGACCTGGTCGGCCTGGCGGACACGCTGTGCGCCGAGGCGGGGGTGGCCAGGAGCTCGGTGACCCAGACCGTGATCGGGAGTCCCGGCGTCTACGACCCGCGGCGCAAGGCCATGGCGCTGACCGGCGGCCTGGCCGGCCTGAGCCGCCCCGCCGCCCTGACCAGCCTGCGAGAGGAGTTCGGGGAGGACCTGGTCGTCGAGAACGACGTCGACGCCGCGGCGCTGGCCGAGCGGGCGCACGGCCACGGCCGGGAGTTCGCGAGCTTCGCGTTCGTGTGGGTCGGGACCGGGATCGGCCTGGGCCTGGTCCTGGACGGCCGGCTGCACCGCGGGGCGCACGGCGCGGCCGGCGAGATCGCCTACATGCCGATCTCCGCGGAGCA
>JASHUI010000574.1:0-16030 GCA_030040095.1 Streptosporangiaceae bacterium
GCCGGCATCGGCGAGCTGCTGGCGCAGATCGTCACCGGTGAGCCCCTGTACTGCGCGACCGGCTTCATGGACCCGGCGCGCTTCCCGTCAACCCTCGCCGCCGCGGACCGCGCGGGACACCACTGACCGCGACGGCGAGAGTCGGGCCAGCGGAGGGCAGCGCGGTAACGCCCTGCACCGGCCAGAAACTAGCCCGCAAGCGATCATTCTCTCGAGGTCGCCGGTGACGACCTGAGCCAGCAACTCACCGATGCCCGCGGCGTGCTTGAAGCCGTGACCGCTGTCCCCTCCGGCCAGCACGATCCGGGGCTGGCCGCTCAGCCCGCCGACCAGGAACTGCCCGTCCGGCGAGTCGGTGACCAGGCACGGGATCACCTTCGCCGGCCGAGGGTCCAGGCCGGGGAACGCCCGCGCCACGGCCGAGCTGAGTTCGTCGATGTCGGTGTCCAGATGGATGTACCGGTCCATGTCCTCGGGGTCGATGCCCGCCCGGTCCGAGGCCGCACCCGCGGGCTCCAGGCCGATCTTGACCCCGTAGTCCTCGGCCGAACCGTGACCCCACAGCCCCGCGCCGGAGCGTGCCCATATGAAGGCCGGGAACCGGTCCAGAGTGAAGTCCCGGGACCGGGGATCGCGGGGCCGGAACCAGTACAGCGGCGTGCGCCGCGGGGCCAGCGGCAGACCGGGCACCAGCGCGCCGAGCCAGGCCCCCGCCGCGACGACCACGCGTGAGGCGCGCCACGCCACGGTCGGGGTGCGCACGGTCACGCCGTCACCGTCGGCCTCGATGCCGGTCACCATCGTGTGCGGGTAGACCTCGGCGCCCAGCCGCCGGGCCGCCGCCGTCATCGCCCGGACGTTGCGTTCCGGGTAGCAGATCCCCGCGCCCGGGTCCCAGACGCCGATGTCCCCCGCGGTCAGCCCCGCGTACTGGGGCTGGCGCGCGGCCAGTTCGTCGTAACCCAGTTCCTCGACCGGCACCCCGGCCGCCGCGGCGGCCTCGATCGCGCCGCGCACCGGGCGGCTGTCCGGGGATCCCACGCTCAGGCAGCCGCTCTGGCGGACCAGCCGCTCCCCGGTCTGGCCGCCGAGCGCGGTCCACAGCTCCAGCGACTTCAACGCGATCGCGGCCAGGCCCGGATGCTCCTGGCAGGCGACGCGGAACAGCCGGGTCGCCCCGTGTGAGGAACCGAGATGGTGGCCGATGCCGTGGCGTTCGATCCCGGCCACGTCGACCCCGCGCTGCGCCAGCCGCCACAGCGCCGCAGAACCGAAACCGCCCAGCCCGACAACGACCACGTCTTTGCGGAGGACCTCGGCCACCCGCAGACCTTACCCTCGTCGGGCCGCTCCCAGGTAGCAAGGGCTCCGTGAACACGTCACACGTGAAGCACCCGGACATAGCTGCCAACCCAGATAAAGGACATCGCAACCGGCTATGCCGGCGAACCGTCCAAGCAGTCAGGTGGGCCGACGGACGGGAGAGCCCGACCGTTGGCCGGCTTGGCCCGGGGCGAGGCGGTCCGTGCCGCCGCGCCAGATCTGCGAGAGGCAGGGGTGATGACGGGGAGAGAGCAGGACATCGCGCGGATGAAGCACGGCAGGCTGGCGGCGGCGGTCGGGGCGGCGGCCTCGGTGGCTGTGCTCGGACTGGTCGCTGGCGCCCTGGCGCTCCCGCGGGCGATGCCCGCCGCGACGTCGGCGGCAGCAGGGATCGGCCGCACCCGGCAGGCTGGCGCTCTGCTGACCGGTGAGTTCAGCCCGAAGGGCGGCTGGGCACCCGTGCCGTACCAGGACGCGCAGCTGTCGGTACCCGGATCGTGGCTGGTCGAGAGCGCCGAGCAAGTGTCCTGCGGGATCTTGCCGCCCGCAGGCATGATCTTCGCCGGAATCAAGCCGGTGATCCCGAAGGGATCAGGATGCGGCCTGACCGCCAGCCTGGCCTGGATCGTGCCTGCCGGCCACATCCCGCCGGGAATCGGGCATCGCAGGCCGACCGCGGTGATCCACGGCATTCCCGTCTACCGGCTGCCCAGCGGTAACGGATCGGTGCGGTACCTCGTCCCGGACCTAGGGGTGCAAGTCGGGGCCCGCGGGCCGGGCGCCCGGCGCGTGCTGGCCACGCTGAGCAGGTCGCCGCTGTCGGTCGTGCTCGGACGCGGGCCGACGGGGCCGGTGCCCGCCGGCTGGACCTGGCGGCAATTCGGCGGCATCCGGTTCGCGACCCCGCGCTCGTGGAGCCTGCAGCGCGCCGATCAATGGGCCACCTGCGGAACCGGGCTCGTGCCGCGCACGCTGCTGCTGATCGACGCGACCCGGCCGCCGCTCCGGCTGCCGTGCCCCTACATGATCCCCACCGCCGCCGCTGACCAGGCCCAGCCCGGTCTGACGGCGGTCACAGGGAAGCAGGCGGCCGACTCGGTCGGCCAGACCTACCTCAGCTGCCGGGTGCGGCACGGCGTCCGGATCTGCCTGTCGTCGGTCACCGGGCAGGGCGGCTCGCTCGGCGGCGTGCTGATTTTCTCGGTCTCCCGGCCGCGCGGGCATGCGGCGACGTTCCTCCTGCTCGGCCTGTCCGGATCCGGGACCGGCGCGCGGGCGATCTTCGCCTCGATCCGGGCGGTCCCGCTCTGAGACGCGGACGCATGGAGCGGGTTTCGAGCCATTGCTCAGCTCGCATTGAGCGAGCATTGACCGATGGCATGGGGCATGCTCAGATTGGTGCAAGCCGTTGAGCGCCGTTCAGCCCTAATGGCGTGGTCCATTCCCTGCCCGCGGGATCCTGGCCAACGGGAGGCGCGATGAGACCGAAGCGACTGGGCCGGATCGCGGTCATCTCCTTCGCGGTACTGGTGATCGGCACGCCCTCCCTGGCCGCTGGCGCGGTCTCGCCGACGTCGGCCAGGAGCGTCTCGCACGCCCGGTCGGCCGCGCTGCCACGCTTGTCAGCGGCAGAGCGCATACTGATCAGGCGCCAGGCGCCGATGACCCAGGCCGGCGACCTGATCAGGGACGCGGCGGGGCCGGTCGGGACCGGCAACGGATACGCCGGGATCGAGTTCAGCGGCGACATCGTGGTCGTGTGGTGGAACGGCCGTGTTCCGGCGCGGGTGGCCGCGGCGATCGGCGTCGCGCGCCGGTTCGCCCGGGTCGAGGTCCGGCCCGCGGCGCATTCCCTGGCCGAGTTGCTCGCAGCCTCGGGCCGGCTGTGGGCGGCGGACGGGCTGCCGCACGGCGGGCCGCTGATCGGGATCAGGCTGCCGTTCGACGGCACCGGGCTCACCGCGGCGGTCGCGGCGGGGCGTGCCGGGACGTTCCGGGCGGCGGCGCTGCCCCGGGTCGGCGTCCCGGTCGGCGTGATCAGCATCGCGCCGCTCACCTTGACCGACACCCGGTGCAGTGACACCCCTCCGTTCTGGGGCGGAGGCGCCATATATAACGCCACGGTGGGGATCGAGGGCGGCGCGTGCGGCGGGAACAGCAGCACGCAGTACCACTGCACCGCCGGATTCGCGGTGACCTATGACGGGAACCAGTACCTGACCACCGCGGGCCATTGCGGATCGGTCGGCGACGTCTTCACCACCCCGGCCGGACGCACCATCGGCACGATGGTCTACAAGGACCAGGACCACGACCTGGCGCTGATCCAGACGTCATCGGCCGGGTGGGTCTGGGACGGGGTCCCCGACGTCAGTGACTTCGCCAAGCCCGTGTACGGCTGGGGGGATACGTTCGCCGGCCAGAGCCTGTGCTTCTCCGGGGCTGCCTCGGGAGCGCTCTGCGGTGACACGGTTGACTACGATTACAGCGAGCTGTGCGGCGACGACATCCGGGGCAACTCCGAGTGCTTCGAGGGTCTGGTCTCCATGACCGGCCCCGTCTACTCCGCGCACGGGGACAGCGGCGCCCCCGTCTTCCAGCTCGACAGCACGGGCAGCGAGGATCTCGCGGTGGGCAGCATCACCGGCGTCCTTCCCGAGTACAGCGAAGGCGGCGAGACGATCACCTATACCATGTTCGCGCCATTCAGCACGGCCACCGCGGACTGGTCCGGCCTGAGCCCGCTCACCGGCTACGGCGACCTGTTCCCGCCGACGGTGACGGTGCTCGGCAACGACACGTCGACCTGCCCGGGCACCCAGCAGTACTTCAGCACCTACGACGACTCCGGGGTCCCGATCGACTGGACCTACGCCAACGGGTCGAACCAGTGCGTCGAGGTCAGCTACACCCCCACGTACACGTCGACCAGCTGCGCGTTCGACTTCTACGTCCCGAACGGGTACGCCACCGGGTACGTCGACCTCAAGGTCGGCTACCTGGCCAACGGCGACCCGCACTACGTCACATACGACCTCAACGAGAACCCGGTCAGCGGTTTCCAGCAGGTGTTCACGCTCTCCGACGTGTTCTCGGTCACCTTCGGCGACAACGACGGCCAGAGCGGGACCCAGATCGGCTGGGGCAGCAACGTGGCCGCCAGTCTCCGGCAGGTCTGCTAACGAGATGACCTGTACGCCCAAGTCCGGGGTCACCGTGGCGGCGCGGGGCCAGGGTCACCCGGTGACGGAGAGGTTGTCGCGGACGAGGTAGACGCCGCGGGCCATCCAGGCCGCGTTCATAGCGGCGTCGTGCTCCGCCCAGGTGCGCACGCGGCCGGACAAGGTGACGGTGTTTGCCTGGGTGTCCACCACCACGTCACTGTCGTCGTGGCTCAGCGCATAGCGGTCGAGCGCGTCGCGGACCAGCGCCGTGACGTCCACTGAGTCCGCCTCCACCGGAATCTCGATGTCGTCCTTGACGTTGCGCACGCCGGGGAGATCGAAGATAGCCAGGTGGGCCGCGGCCCGCTCGGTCCCGTGGTGCACGGTGCCGGTCAGGGTGATGTTGCCGTGCCTTGCGGTGGCTTTCACCGTGTCCGGGACGGCGGCGCTCAGGGAGAGCGCCTTGTTGGCCAGGCCGGTGAGTGTCTCGTCGTCGCGGCGGTTCTCCGGCGGCGGCACGACCTCGAGGTGGTTGCGCACCCCTGTCACCCCGTAGATGCGACGCGCCGCTGCGGCCGCCTCGAGGTAGTGCCGGTAACTGGGTACCGTGCCGTTGAGTGCTACGTCCCCGCCTATGTTCCGGACCGTGATCTTGCTGTCATCAAGGCGTGGATCTGAGCGGAGCTCGGCTTCGACCGCTTCGCGGATTTCTCTTGTCTTACCCATTGCCGGTACCTCTCCCCCCGGCTGGCGCAGCAGTTGGATAAGGCAGTCACGTCGGTTATTTTCCTGACTTGAGCTGGCTCCTGGATTCGAGGAGCGCCTTGCGCAGGTCGGCGTAAGCCCTTTCCAGCCCGGTACGCAGCGTGTCCGACACGCTGGACGCTGTCGAGATGCTCTCCTCGAACTGCCGCCGGGAGTCGGCCCAGCTGCCGCGGAGCTGGCCCATCAGCGCCGTTGCCTGGGCACTGGCCTGTTTACCCCAGAGCTGCAGCTGAACTTCCATGTCGTCGATGCGTCCCTGCCACTGGTCGAGCTGGGCCTGGGCCAACTGCTTTCGCAGGTCTGTCTGCTGATCGTGAAGGTCGTTGATTTGCTCTTCCAACTTTGCGATGCGATCTTCTGTGCTCATGAAACGAAGCTGCGCCCGAGCCGGCGGCGAGACCAGGGTCAAAGGTCCCTGGCGGAAGAGGACGGCGTTCCCCGCAGATTCATGGCGGCGGCGCAGAACTCGCCATGTCCGCAAGTTCCGGAACCCCTGGCGTCGCAACATATGGGCCACATGCTCCTGCTATATGGATAATTCCTGAAATTCCCAACTGCATCGCATGTGCAATCACCACTCTCCTCTCAGCCTGATGCCGCCGGCGAAGGCATCATCCATTCCGGGTGATGCGACAGCCGCTGAGGGGTGCCAGTGTGACGACAGCAAACCAGTCGAGTACGGGGGAGATCATGGTGGACCGCTATCCGAACATCAGTGACCACGGGCTCATCGGTGACCTGCAGACGGCCGCGCTGGTGACCACCCACGGCACGGTGGACTTCTTCTGCTGCCCGCGGTTCGATTCGCCGAGCGTGTTTGCGTCATTGCTGGACGCCGACCGCGGCGGGTACTTCCGGATCGCCCCGGCCAGCGACACCTACGTGACCAGGCAGCTCTACCTCCCGAACACGGCGATGCTGGTGACCCGGTTCATGACCCCCGACGGCGTCGGCGAGGTGGTCGACTTCATGCCGGTCGTCGACGGCAAGCCCACCGACCGGCACCGGCTGGTGCGTCAGCTGCGGGTGGCGCGCGGCAGCATGCAGTTCGTCCTAGATCTGCAGCCCCGGTTCGACTACGGCCGGGCCAAGCACACGCTGGAGATCTCCGAGGCCGGAGCGATCTTCCGGGCCGACGGCATGAGCCTGACCCTGCACACCGAGGGCAGGCGGGCCCCAAGCGAGGGCGGGGCGGTCGTGGAGCGCAGCGGCGACGGGCTGCGCGCAACGGCCACGCTGCGCGAGGGCCAGACCGGCGGCCTCGTGCTCGAGTCCATGGGCGGCAAGCCGCGGGCGCTGCCGGTCGGCGAGATCGACCGGCTGGCCGAGGACACCTCGGCGTTCTGGAAGGCCTGGCTGCGCCGCTCGACCTATACCGGACGATGGCGGGAGATGGTCAACCGCTCGGCGATGACCCTCAAGCTGATGACCTATGCCCCGACCGGCGCGCCGGTCGCCGCGGCCACGTTCGGGCTGCCCGAGCAGGAGGGCGGCGAGCGAAACTGGGACTACCGGTTCACCTGGGTCCGCGACGGGTCCTTGACCATGCACGCGCTGACCGGCCTGGGCTACCTGGACGAGGCGGCCCGGTACGGCAGCTGGCTGCGGGCCCGGGCCGCCGAAGGCACGGCGAGCGGCGACGGCTCGGGGCCCATCAAGATCATGTACCGGGTGGACGGCTCGTCCGACCTGGCCGAGGAGACCCTGGACCACTTCGAGGGCTGGCGCGGCTCGAGGCCGGTGCGGATCGGCAACGGCGCCGCCAACCAGCTCCAGCTCGACATCTACGGCGAGGCCATGGACGCCGTCCTGACCGGCGACAACTACGGCCTGGAGATCGCCTACGACGGCTGGCTGGCCATAACGAGGGTCATCGACTGGGTCGCCGACAACTGGGACCAGCCCGACGAGGGGGTGTGGGAGACCCGCGGCGGCCGCAAGGACTTCACCTATGGCCGGTTCCAGTGCTGGGCCGCGCTCGACCGGGCCATCCGGCTGGCCGAGCGACACGGACGGCCCGCCAACGTCGCGAAGTGGGCCATCGAGCGGGACCGGATCTACAACCAGATCATGGACCGCGGCTGGAACAAGAAGGCCAAGGCGTTCACCCAGCACTACGCCACCGACGTGCTGGATTCCTCGCTCCTGCTCATGCCGCTGGAAGGGTTCATCGCCGCCCGCGACCCGATGTGGCTGTCCACCCTGGACGCCATGGACCGCGAACTGGTCTCCGACAGCCTGGTCTACCGGTACAACCCGGCCGCCTCGCCCGACGGCCTGCACGGCGACGAGGGCACCTTCTCGCTGTGCACGTTCCTGTACGTCGACGCCCTGGCCCGGGCCGGCCGGCTCGACGACGCGGTGCTCACCTTCGAGAAGATGCACACCTACGGCAACCACCTCGGCCTGTTCTCCGAGGAGATCAGCTCCACCGGCGAGCAGCTCGGCAACTTCCCGCAGGCCTTCACCCACCTGTCCCTGATCAACGCCGCCATCACCCTCAACCGGCAGGTCGACCTGCGCGAAGGCCCGACCGCGCCGTCGCAGGCGATGGCGCGGTAGCCGGAAGCGCGATAAGGACGCCGCCGGGCCGCCGCCCAGCCGGGCACCCCGCGACCGCGAAGCCGCCGGTAATCCTTCAGCCTCGGGCACAGCGCACTGCGGCGGCACAGGTTGCGGATCTCGCAAGCGAACGGGGCTGCCTGCTATTCCCTGATGCTGCCTGCTATTCCCTGATGACGTAGGTGAACAGACGGGTGGTTCCGTCGGCGCCTTGCTCCGGGAAGACGCCCTGGACCTCGTTTTCGAACCCGGGAAAGAGGCCGTAGCTCTCCTCGAAGATCTTCAGATAAGCGATCATGGGCGCGGCCCGCTCGTCCCAGCGTTCGCCCGGCACGACGACGCCCACCCCTGGCGGGTAGACCAGCGCCAAGGTCGCCGCGACCCGGCCGTTGACCTCATCGAGCGGCACGTAGTCGATCTGGTTAGCCGTGAACCGCTGCCAGGCTTGCTGGGGTGAGAGCACGACCTGGGGGAAGTGCTCGGCGCGGAACTGCAGCCGCTGCAGCGTCGAGGTGCGCCTGTCGCGGTAGAAGTCGTGCATTCGCTGGCAGAGGTCACGCAGCCACTGGTCCCCGTAGATCTGCGGCCGCGCCGCGACGAACTGCGGGAGCACTTCGGCAAGAGGGGCGTTGCGGTCGAAAAGGCGCTTGAAATGCACCAGCATGGTAATGAGCGTGCCGGACTTGCTAGCTTCGATACCGGGCGTGATGAGGAACAGGATCGTGTTGAGGTCATTCTTCTCCGGGATTACGCCGCGTTCGCGCAGGAACTCGGCGAGCACCGGCGCCGGGACGCCCCAGTCGAGGTAATCGCCCGTCTCCTGATCAAAGCCCGGCGTCACCAGCGTGAGCTTGCAGGGATCGGTCATCGTGTAGCCGTCGGTGACCCAGGTGAATCCGTGCCAGCGGGCTCCCGGCCGCAGCCGCCAGCACTGCTGCTCCGCGAGCAGGACCTCGGTGGGCACGTTCTCCCAGGGTTCGTCGTGCAGGTCGGCGGTGTGCGGCGACCCCCTCACCGTGACCAGGTCGGGAACAAACGGGTCGAAGAACCAGGGCGGCGCCCCGCCAGGGCGGCCGTCCTCCGCCTGGAACCGGCGCCGCAGCATCCGGATGGCTTTGCGGGTGTCGATACCGGTGCGGATGGCCTCGTTCCATAGATGGAAGCCGTTGCGCCCCTTCATCATCTGGGCGCCGACGTCCAGCGACGAGAAGAGGGGATAGAACGGAGAGGTCGAGGCGTGGAGCAGGTAAGCCTCGTTAAAGCGGAGCTCGCTGACGTGGCGGGCCTGCCCCGCGATATGTCGGCTTTTGGTGTGGATCTGCGAGGCCTGCGACAAGCCAGCCAACTGCTTGTGCGTGGACTGCGTGGCGATGATGCCGGGATCGTCCGGGCCGAGGTCATCCAGGCCCATGGCGTAGTGGCCGCAGAACAGGGGATGGAACTTCATGAAACCGGCCCAGGCCTCATCGAACAGGACGTAATCGCACAGGTGGCCGATGCGCTCGAGGATCTGGCCGACGTTGTAGATGGTGCCGTCATAGCTGCACTGCTCAATGATGGCCAGGCGGAAGGGGCGCTCCGCGCGCCAGCGGTCCGGGTCGGTGACCAGCGGGTGGGCCCGGATGGCCGCGCGGATGCGACCCTCGTCGAGCGCGTCGGGGTCGATCGGCCCGATCAGGCCTTGCGGGTTGCGGTCGGCCGGGAGGTAGACGGGTATACCACCCCCCAGGACCAGGGCGCCATGGTGAGCGGACTTGTGGTTGTTGCGGTCGAACAGCACCAAGTCGCCCTGGGCGATCAGCGCGCCGGTGGCGACCTTGTTGGAGGTGGAGGTGCCGTTGAGCACGAAGTACGTCCTCTCGGCACCAAAGATCTCCGCGGCCGCCGCCTCGGCCAGGCGCGCTGGTCCCTCGTGGGTCAGCAAGTCGCCGAGTTCCACGACCGAGTTGTCCAGGTCACTACGGAACAACGGCTCGCCGAGGTACTCGTAGAAGACGTGCCCGACGGGGCTACGGCGGTAGAACATCCCCCCGTTGTGGCCAGGGCATGTCCACATCTCGCTGCTTGACTCGCTGAACTCGATGACACGCCCGAAGAACGGCGGCTTGAGCTTTTCGATGTAGGCCTCGAAGTGCCTGTTGATGTAGCTGGCCACGAAGTCTGGCGTATCCTCCTCCGGATAGATCAATCCGCACACGGCATCCGCCAGCAGCCCTCGCTGCTCGCGGGCCAGGTTCTCGGTCGGCGCGACCAGGAATACCGGGATCTCCAGGCCGATGTCCTCCACCGTGTCCAGGACCCGCTGGCCGTCGATACCCCGCTTGCCGCCCCATTCCAGCAGCAGGCAGGCCACCGACGCGTCGTTGCGCAGCCGGATGATCGCATCCCGTGTGGTCCGCACGACGTGGGTGCGCAGTCGGTGGTCATCACGCAGGTGCCTCAAGATGTGCTCGAACGCGTCGTGCAGGGATTCGGACCGCTCGATGCGCGAATCTGCGACCAGGACCGTGAAGATGTCCCTGTAGGCCATGAACCAACCAGCCCTTCCCGGACGAACCGCGCTGTCCGCTTCGCCGCTCTAACGTACGGCTTGCGCCCGGGCGATCACGAGCGTCCGCCGGGAACGGACGGTCAGCTGGTGACTACCAACTCGTCGTTGACGTTCTTGACGCCGACGCCTTTCCACGCCGCATCGATCACCATGTCATGCTCGGCCCAGTTGCGGACATGACCGGTGAGCTTGACGGTACCGTCGCTGGCCTCCACGGCGATGTCGCTGCCGTCCGGGATCAGCGAGTACCGGTCCAGGGCGTCCTCCACCAGCAAGGTGACGTCGGTCGTCTCGACCTCGCTGAGGATCTCGATGTCGTTGATGATGTCGCGCAGGCCGGGCAGCCCGGCGATGGCCTGCGCGGCCGCGTCGCGCTCGAAACGGTTGCTTACCATGCCGGTCAGCCAGACATCGCCGTCGCTGGCGCTGGCCTCGACTCGCGCCGGGACGGTGATGTTCAGCGCGAGCGCGTTGTTGGCGGCCGTGGTCAGCATGGCATCATCGCGGTAGTCGGCGGGCGGCAGCACCACCATCAGGTGGTTGTGCACCCTAGTCACGCCCTTGACCCGCTTGGCGGCCGCCGCTGCCTGGAGGTACTGCGGGTAGCTGGGTACCGTGCCGTTCAGCGCCACCTTCCCGTTCAGGTTCTTCACTGTGATGTCTGTCGCGTCGACCAGCGGATCGAACTCGAGTTCCTTCTGGACCGTCTCGCGGATGTCCTTGGTCGCCTTGACCGACTCGCGGATATCTCTTGGTGCCACGCCGGGTCCCCCTCCCCGCCAGCAACCGTCGCTGTCGCCCCAGCTTGTACCCAAGGGCACCACCGGGTAGTCCCCGCACCCGAGGCAGTCGTCCGGCCGGGGACGCCCGCTGCCGCGGCCGGATTCCCACGGCCGCCTGTCCGCAACCGGGTCCGCCGCGGCCACCGGGCGCCGATGACTGGCCTGGACCAGCGGCTGCTGGCCGAAAGGGACACGATCAGGACCGTACTGGGCAGCAAATGGTGGCAGGCGGTCCTGCTCACCGCCGGGCGCCTCGGCTTCGACTACGTTCACCCCGGGCGGGCTAGGCGTCGTCGAGGCGAGCCTCAGCGGCCTGCTGATCCTGGCGGGCATCCACGCCGCCTACGCCTTCCTGGCGACCCTCGCCTACCGGATCACCTCCTACTGGCTGCCCCTCCTGGCCGGAGGGCCGGCCTACCTGCTCTACCGCCACCGCTACGGACGACCAGTCCCCCCGGGACGCGGGGACCAGGCGACGGGAGTAATGCCGGAATGGTCATGATCTGCACCGACGAGCGTGGCGCCCTGGGCGAGGCGCCCGGGCTGACTGTATCGGTGGCGTTACAGTGAGTACACACAGCCGTAAGGCACTCGTTGTCCAGGGGGGTGGCAGCGATGACAGGAATGATCCGCAAGAGCCTCGACACGCCGGAGGAGACCCGCTCGTTCGACCAGGGCATGGGCAAACTCGAGCTGGTCAACATCGAGGCGGCGCCGGTCGGCCGGGCGACTTTCGAGCCTGGCTGGCAGTGGTCGAAGCACGTTAAGCCGATCGCGCAGACCGACAGCTGCCAGGCGGCGCACACGGCTTACTTCATCTCGGGCCGGATGAAGGTCGTCATGGACGACGGGCAGGAGATGGAATTCGAGCCCGGGGACTTCTCGGTGATCCCGCCGGGGCACGACGCCTGGATCGTGGGGGACGAGCCGTGCGTGGTGATCGACTGGCAGGGCTTCGCAGACTACGCCAAGCGCTGACCGTGCCCAGGGCTTGAGCCGCTACGGACCGCTCTGGTCCAGGTCGCGGTCTCCCCCGCCGGTCAGGCCTGCCCGTGGCGCGGCCGGCTGGTCGTGCGCGCGCTACCTTACTGACATGCCCCCAGACGGTGCCCAGCTGCCAGCACCGCCCGGTGGCATCCGGCCCGGCCAGCTCGGTGTCGTGATGCTGCGGCGGGTGATCATCGCGGATATCGCGGCCACGCTGGTCGACCTGTCGATCCGCCGGTTACTGCGCGTCGAAGAGGACGCCAGCGAGCCTGGAGGCTGGCTGGTCAGCCCGCTGCACGCCTCCGCTCCACGGCACCGGCGAGAATCGCTGCTCGGGTACGAGCAGACCCTGCTGGACGGGCTCTCGCACGGCGGCGCTCCGGCCAGGCTGGCATCGCTTGCTCCCGCGATGCCACCGGTGCTCGAAAGAACTCGCGCCGCACTAGTCCGTGACGCCGTGCGCCGAGGCTGGCTCCGGCACCTGCACCCTGACCAGCACACCGAGGCCGGAGAGCATCTGGCCAGCCAGATCCGCGGCTTCCAGCACGCCTTGCGCCTGGCCGCCGGCCAGGAAGCCGATAGCCTGACCGGCCCCCTCCTGCCCTACGCTCTGCGGTTCGCCGTGATCCGCGGCGACCAGCACCCGCTGGCCAGGTTCGCACACTGCTGGATCGAGACCTTCGCAGGGCTGCCCGGCTGGCATCTGCCTGAACCCGAGCCCGCCAGCCCTCTCGGCCAGCCCGTCCCCATGAACAACGACGGGCCCGGCTGGCCGAGATACTGGTAGACCCGTGGCTCAGGTGACCTGTGCTCGGCGCGAGGGAACCGCCCGCCGCACGACGCCCCGCGCGCCAGACAATGCAACGCGGCCGGTGCGGTCGGCTCTGGCCGGGGCTGAGCGCGGATCGCGGTGCAGACTGGGATGGTGCGCATTACCATCCGGGTCCGGCCCGGGTCCACCCGTCCCGGCGTTGGCGGCGAGCACGATGGCGCACTGGTCGTCCGGGTCAGCGCGCGTGCCGTAGACGGGCAGGCGACGGCGGCCGCGCTGGCTGCCCTGGCAGCCGCATTCGGTGTCCGCGGTCCCGCAGTAACGCTGGTCGCGGGAGCATCAAGCCGGACCAAGGTAGTGGAGGTGGCGGGTGCCGATCCGGTCGTACTTGACCGCCTGCTGCAGCTTTGACAGCCACAAACGTGCGTCGTGCCAATGCTCTGCGTGCCGATCGGCGCCACGAGGAGGCGCCGACGCGACTCCTAGGAGACCAGTCACCCGGACCCGTGTGCGAAGCTGTGGACATCGCCGTTCGGGCAGGAGGTCTGCATGACTGACGCCGCGCCGGAGCCTGAAGGTTCCGAGGACGAGAGCAAGCGCAAGTTCCGCGAGGCCCTGGAGCGCAAGCGTGCCATGCACGCGGACGGGAACGCGGCGCGCGGTGGCAAGGACGCGGGGAAGATCCACGGCGCCCGCGGCCTGGCCCGGAGCCGGCGTTCGTTCCGCCGCAAGAGCGGCTAGCTGAGCGCATCACGCAGCCGCCCGACGACCGCCAGAGGAGCACAACAACGAAGGTCGCCGGCCGCGGGTCAGGCAAGGCTGGCTCGCGCGGCGGCGCACGCGCGATGATAGCCGGGTGCGTGTCCTGATTCCGCTGCCCGACCGGGATTTTGACGTGACCGAGGTGGCGGTGCCCTGGCGGGTCCTGCGTGATGCGGGCCATCAGGTCCTCTTCGCCACCGAGCGGGCCGGCACGGTCCCGGCCGCCGATCCCCGGCTGCTGACCGGAGTGATCTTCGGGCAGCTGGGCGCCGCAGCCGAGGCCAGGCGCTGGTACGCCGAACTGGCCGAGGCCGCGGAGTTCACCGGCACCCAGGCGTGGGAGCGGCTGGACCCAGCCGCCTTCGACGGCTTGCTGCTGCCCGGCGGGCACGCCCCGGGGATGCGGCAGTACCTGGGCTCGGCGGTGCTGCAGGACCAGGTGGCCCGGTTCTGGGCGCTGGGCAGGCCCGTCGCCGCGATCTGCCACGGCGTCCTGGTGCTGGCGCGGACCCGCGATCCGGCCACCGGCCGCAGCGTGCTGGCCGACCGCCGGACGACCTGCCTGCCCAAGTACATGGAGCGCTCGGCCTACCTGGCCACCGCCTGGCGCCTCGGCCGCTACTACCGGACCTATCCTTCCTACGTCGAAGACGAGGTCAAGGCAGCCCTGGACGACCCGGACGGCCAGTTCGAGCGCGGACCGCTAGTGATCAGCGCCCGCGGCACTGCCACCGACGACAGACCAGCCTTTGCCGTGGCCGACCGCAACTACCTGTCCGCCCGCTGGCCCGGCGACGCCTACTTGTTCGGCCGCCGTTTCTGCGCCCTGCTGGCTTCCGGCGCCCAGCCCGGTCGCTAACTGTACGTCGCGCCGGGACAACGCGCGGATCGGACGTGCCGAGCATGGCAGCTTGCTGTCGGCGACGCTCCAAGATGCGCGCTGCCGCCCATCTATGAGGGGTCCTGGGCGGCGAGCACCCGGACACTCTGACGGCGAAGGGCGGTAGCCTCGCTAAATGTTGTCGCGGGAGAAGGCCAGGGAGTGGATCGCGGCGTGGTAGTCGTGCAGGACGGTCTGCCAGTTGGCGACGGTGGCGGTGTCCAGGGCGGTCACGTAGGTATCGAGAGCGTCTCCCCGCGGCTGTATCTGTTCGTCGAAGTGGACCAGTTCGAAGTCCTCCGGCGCTAGCGCCTCCAGCAGGGCGTCTTGCAGCCGGTCGGTTTTCGCGAACAGGTCGGTTCCCGCCGTGCGCGCGGCCTCGTAGTGGTTTTGGGGATTGACGCCATCGAGGTAGGCGGTCTCGATCTGCCAGCCGAGCGAGTGCGCGTCGGCCTCCTCCGGAATGTTGCGGTAGGCCTTGATCAGCGCGAAACCTGTACTGATGCTGTTGTGAGCATCCACAACCGCCTTGCCGTAGGCGGATTTCTTCTCCTCCCACGCCTGGCGGGCGGTGGTGAAGTCCTGCGGAGCCTCCGTGACGAGGGCTTGGAGCGAGGTCACCTCCCGGGTGATCGCGGCCTGGAAGGACGTGCGCACTGGCCCGGCGAGCGCGATCAAGTCGGAGATCGCCGTGGTCTCGAATCTTTCGGCGTCGAAGAAGAACCCGCTCGCGCGGGCCGCCTGGTACTGAAGCTCGTCGTTGGTCTTGTTGAGGTAGGAGGCGAGCCACTTCGCATCCTGGGTGTCGGCATCGCCGGGAACGGCGACCGTGGCCTTGGATGCCGCAGCGGCGGCAACGGCGAGTGGCAGCTTCATCTTTGCCAGCACCATGAGTGTCAGCTTGTCCTCCGGCTCCTGCTTGTGGTCGCGCGCCAGACGGCATGCGGAGCGGAAAGCCTGCTCGGCGTGACGGGCTTCGTGGTAGAGGACCCCGGCGAGCACCGCCTGCTGCACCGCTGACGCGCCAACCGCTAGGCCGTTGCGCCCTAAGGTGATCGTCCAGGTCGAGGGAGTGAACTCCGCCCCGCCGCCGTCGCGTAGCTCCATGCCCCCGACGGGCGGTGCGACGCCATCCAGGGCGGTAGTGAGCGCCTGTAACAGGCTGTCCCGGCGCTGGTCCTCCCCCGCCGGCGCCACCGCCCGGAGCACCGCCCGAGCCGCCGACACGTACGCTGCCTGGATGCCGGGATCCGCTAAGCTCGCCATTACCTCACCATCACCTATCACCCGCAAGTAGGCAACACGCCGTAGTACCACCATCCGCCGCCACGTCTCGGTGCCTGCAGGCCCAGCGTCAAGGTCAGCCAAAGCGGCCCACGCCATGACCCGTCCAGCCCCGGTATATCGGCATAGCTCGCGTTAAGCGGAGTCCGCTCGGATGCGCAACGCTCGAAAGCGTTACGGCCGAAGCGATTGGCGGCT
>JASHUI010000063.1:0-3878 GCA_030040095.1 Streptosporangiaceae bacterium
CGCACGCCGGCCTGAACTGCGGCTCTGCGCCAGAACCAAAGACCCCGGCCTGGACCACGCCGGCGCGCATGACCTGCCCGGGCTATCTCCAGCACCGGACACCGAACGACCAGTCCCGCGCCGGGCAGAGCCCCGGATCCTCAACAGGCAGCAGGCCCGCCGAACGGCCTGGATGCGTGGCCGAGGAGCAGGGCTGATCACAGAAAGCGACGTCGAGCTTGGACGCCGAAGCGGCTGGATCGCCGACTCGGCGGTTGACCGGTTCTGGGGTGCAGGTATCGCCGGTGGCGTTCAGATCCGCGCGTTCTGGCGTGTTCCCTTCCGGAGGCATGCGGCATGCTGGCCGGTCATGGCCGCTGGGGCCCGGATAGGCCCTTCATCTGGTCATCTGGTTGTCCGGGGACTACCACCCTCCCAGTCTGATCCGCGTGCCGGCCCTGTCAGAGCGCGCAGGGATCGTGGCTGATCGACGGCCCGCCCACGAGCACCTATGCGGCCAGCAAACGAGGCGTCCTGCGAGATCGGGCCGGGCTCAGCCTCCGCTGAGGGTGTTCACCAGGAGTTCACGGATGCGAGGAGCCGTCCGAGGGCCGTGGGTAGGCATCATGTGACGAGCCGCGGGCCATGACCCGATGCGCGAGGCAACCCCGGGAGGAGCAGATGTCTGCTGATGCAGGTGTAGAACAGACGGGTAGTGACAACACCGCTGTTCGCGCGTTTAAGGTCGGTTTTCCGGATGAGGAGGTCGCCGAATTGCGCCGGCGGATCGCGGCGACGCGGTGGCCCGAGCGGGAGACGGTCACCGATGACTCGCAGGGTGTGCGGCTGGGGATGATGCAGGAGCTCGCGCGCTACTGGAGCAGTGACTATGACTGGCGCCCGTGTGAGGCGAAGCTGAACGACCTTTCGCAGTTCATGACCGAGATCGATGGACTGGACATCCACTTCATCCACGCCCGCTCCCAGCACGATGACGCGCTGCCGTTGATCGTCACGCACGGGTGGCCCGGGTCGGTCATCGAGCAGCTGAAGATCATCGAGCCACTCACCAATCCCACGGCTCACGGCGCGAGCGCGGCGGACGCGTTCCATCTGGTGATTCCCTCCCTGCCGGGCCACGGGTTCTCCGCCAAGCCGGCCAGCATCGGCTGGGATCCCGGCCGCATCGCGCGGGCTTGGACTGTGCTGATGAAGCGCCTGGGATACACCCGGTTCGTGGCCCAGGGCGGCGATTGGGGTGCGGCCGTCACGCAGCAGATGGGGATCCAGGCTCCGCCGGAGCTGCTCGGCATTCACTCCAACATGCCGGGGACGGCTCCCGCCGACATCACCAAGGGGTTCGAGCGTGGCGATCCGCCGCCATCGGGTCTGTCCGCCGAGGAGCTGCGCGCGTACGAGCAGCTGAGGATCTTCTATGCCAAGCACGTGGCCTATGCACTCATCATGGCGACGCGCCCGCAAACGCTGTACGGGCTGGCGGACTCGCCCGCCGACCTCGCGGCGTTCATGCTGGACCACGGCGACGGCACCGGCCAGCCCGGGCTCGTCGAGCAGGCTCTGGCCGGAACCCTGGACAGCGCCCTGACCCGAGACGACATCCTGGACAACGTCACGCTGTACTGGCTGACCAACACCGGGGTATCCGCAGCCCGCCTGTACTGGGAGAACAAGGCGGATTTCTTCGACGCCAAGCCCATCACGATCCCGTTCGCCATCAGCGTCTTCCCCGACGAGCTGTATCAAGCCCCGCGCAGCTGGGCCGAACGCGCCTACCCCCGCAACCTCATCTACTTCAATGAGGTTCACAAAGGCGGCCACTTCGCCGCCTGGGAACAACCAGACCTGTTTTCCGCCGAGATGCGGGCAGCCTTCAAGACGCTGCGCTGACGGGTTACGCCCGCCGCCGAGCAGGGCGAACTCACGGCAAGGGATGTGCCATGAAAGCCATCACCGTCAAAGACGTGCCGCCGGCACCAGTGGTTTGTCCCTGACGGACATGCCCTGCCCCAAGCCGCCCAGAACGATGTCATCGTGCGGATCCACATCGGCACGGCTCGGCGTTCCCCTGCGTCTGCCTCTGGCTAACGGGTCGTCACAGATCGAGGACCATGTCGTCGTGTGGCTCCGAGCAGCAGATGAGTACGCTGCCGTCGGCGGGGTCATCGACCGGGTCGGGGGCATAGCGGACTGTTCCGGAGATGACGGTTGTCTCGCAGGTGTGGCACACCCCGGTGCGGCATGACCAGCGCACCGATACGTCGCAGGCTTCGGCGAACTCGAGCAGGCTGGCGCACCGAGATTACCGTCTCACTCTCCCGGCCGATTCCGGTCACGGCGAGCGTGCGGAACCCAGGCCAGGTCGGCGGCGGGCTCGCGTCGGTCAGACCCGCGTTGACGGCGGCCTGCCCGGGCTGGTCGAGGATCTCGCGCGATGCCGCCGGACCCCGTCGACCTGCCCAGCCCGCAGCCGCAACTCGCCGCCGCAGGGGCAGGACCGGCGCCGCTGAGTAGGCTCACGGGCATGGCTTATGATCAGCAGCTCGCCGATCGCATCCGGCGGCTCATCGGAAGCGATCCCGGCCTGACCGAAAAGAAAATGTTCGGCGGGCTCGCCTTCCTCATAGCCGGCCACATGGCCATCGCCGCCAGCGGCCAGGGCGGCGCCATGGTCCGTATCGACCCGCAGGACTGCGATGACCTGGTCGCGACGACAACTGCCAGCCTGGCGGAGATGCGCGGCCGGCCGATGCCCGGATGGCTGCTGGTCAGCTCCGACGACCTGCGCACCGATGACCAGCTCGCTCCGTGGGTCGACAGGGGCACCGCATACGCGCGGTCGCTGCCGCCCAAGCGGTAGCCCCGGCCCCTGGGGCAGGTCCGCAGGGGCGCGCAGATTGCCCAGATCTGGATGGCGAGCATCTTGCCCGCGATCCAACCGGTGTCCGCGCATAGCGGCGGATCCGGCGTGCCAGCGCTATCAGCCGCCCGGTTACGTTCGGTCGCTATCTGACTGTCTCCGGGCGGCCTCGCATCGTGGTGGACAGCGGGGCGGCGTCTATTTTCCGGCGTGCGCTGCGGTCCCCTGGCGCCAAGTGCGGGTTGTGCCGGGGCGCAGTGCCTACGATGGCGGCTATGACGCAACCTGTGCCGGCCGGACCGGCCGCGTTTCCGGTCACTACGGCGCTTGCGCAGCAAGGCATGACCGTCGAGCGGGACCTTGGTGTCGCCTTCGGCCTGGTCGTGCGCAGCATGGGCGCTATCAAGTCGATTGGCTAGCCGAATTGCCAGCAAGGCCAGTTCTTGTTCGTCACCATCCTGGTCGTGGACAATCCGTGCGTCCAGCACGTCGAGCTGCCGGGCGCGGCCGCTGGCGGAACTCCTGCCGCAGCCGGCTGGCCGTCTGGGCGTGCGCCGGGTCGGTCACGGTGATGCCGCCGGCCCGCACACGGGCCTGATCAGCGACCACCTGCCCGTCAGCTCTGGCCTGCACCCGGTCCAGGTCCGCCCTCATCTCGACCACGCGGCCGATCATGGCCGGGTCGACGGAGTAGTCGCTGGCATCGAGGCGGACGTAGTAGTCCCGGCCGAGCCTGACCTGATGCAGCCAGCCCGCCTGCGGCGGGATCGCCGGCAGCGGGAGCATCGCCGCCCGGTCGGCGTCGATCAGGTCGGCGGGGCGGGCCTGCAGCGTTCGCACTACCCGGCTGTTCGCGCGGTCCAGCCAGTCGGTGAACTGGGCGTTGAAGTCACCCGGCGACACGAACGACCTGCCGGGCAGGAACGAGGTCTCGAAGTAGCCGTTATGCCGCTCCACGATCCCTTTCGATTCCCGATCGCGGGGCCTCAGCTGCACTATCTTCGTGGCCAGCGTCCCGCAG
>JASHUI010000575.1:0-4448 GCA_030040095.1 Streptosporangiaceae bacterium
AGATCTATACACATGTCGACGAGGAAGCGCGAGACGACGCTCTCACCAGCCTCGACAAGCTGCTCAGCGACAGCCAGTGACCTTCGAACTGTGGTCAACTATGGTGGTCAAGCACTGGTTCAAGATCCCTACGGAACGTATTTTGCCTGGTGGAGCTAAGGGGACTTGAACCCCTGACCCCCTGCTTGCAAAGCAGGTGCTCTTCCAGCTGAGCTATAGCCCCAGGTGCCGCGATGCCGCTCTTAGGCTACCTGTGGCCGTGACCCGCCGCAGGCGGGCCTGGCTGCGGGTCGCCGGCCCCGTCGGCGGGCATCAGCAACTCGGGCAGCTGGGCGATGCTGGGGATCAGGTGGGTGGCGCCGGCCCGCCGGAGCCGGTCGCCGCTGTGCGGGCCGGTCAGCACGCCGGCGATGAGCCCGGCGCCCGCGCGGGCGCCGCAGGACACGAGGTTCGCGCTGTCGGCTGCCACGGCGGTCTCACGTACGTCGGTCACCCCGAGCCTGAGCATGGCCGCGAGGACCAGGTCGGGGAACGGGGCGCCCCGGGGCACGTCCTCGGGACTGAGCGCCAGGTCGATGCGGTCCCACCAGCCGATCGTGTCCAGCACCAGGTTGAGCACCCGGCGCGAGAAGCTTGTGATCACGCAGAACCTGATGCCCGCGCCCTTGATCTTCTCGATGGCCGCCGCCGCCCCCGGGACAGGCGTGGCGCCGACCCGGCCGACCGCGTCGCAGTACGAACGGTCCAGCGCGAGATGCGCGGCCTGGCCGCGCGCCAGGCTGTCGGGGAACATGTCTCGCAGCAGGTCGACGGCGTAGCGTCCGCGTTCCTGGTGCACCTGGGCCATGCACCGCGCGTACGCGGCGGTGCCGGTCACGACTCCCTGCGTGGCGATGGCCTCGGCATACGCGCGGTCCACCGTGCCGCCGTCAACGACCACCGTGCCGATCAGGGAGCAGCAGGCAACCGTGACCGGCATTACGCCGGTCGCCTGCTCGCCTTCGGGTACCGGCACGGCCTATCCGGCGGGAAGAATCTAAGCGTCGTCCGTGGTGGCCTCGGTCCACAGGTCAAGCTCGGCGCGATCAGCCTGGACCTTTCTCCAGATGGCAAAAACGCCGGCTCCGATGAGGGCCAGCAGGAGCAGCTTCTTCACGGGCGCGCACCCCTCCGAGTTGCATGCGGCGGAACTGGTCGCTTGATGACGGCGATCCATGGAATCTCTGAAGCCTAGCAAGCCCCGCGGTCAGCGCGGCCGGTCCACACGTCCCTCGTCCCACACCGGACCGGGTGCCTCGTACACGTCGCCGTCGGACCCGAACACCAGGAACCGGTCGAACGAGCGAGCGAACCATCGATCATGGCTGGCGGCGAGCACGGTGCCTGAGTACGACTCCAGCCCTTGCTGCAAGGCCTCGGCGCTGGCCAGGTCCAGGTTGTCGGTGGGCTCGTCGAGCAGCAGCAACGTCGATCCGGCCAGTTCCAGCAGCAAGATCTGCAGCCTCGCCTGCTGGCCGCCGGACAGCGTGCCGAACGGCTGCAGCGCGCAGGACTGCAGCTCGTAGCGGGCCAGCGCCGACATGGCCTCGTTGGGCAGCAACGCGTGGGAGGTCATGAGGATCTCGCGCGGGGTCCGTCCGTCCAGGTCGGGCCGGACGTGCGTCTGGGCGAACAGCCCGGGCACGACCCGGGCCCCGAGCCGGGCCACCCCGTCGTGCCGCACCGTGTCGCCGGCCAGCAGCCGCAGGAAGTGCGATTTGCCCGAGCCGTTGGAGCCGAGCACGGCCACCCGCTCGCTGTACCAGACCTCGAGGTCGAACGGGCGCATCAGCCCGGTGAGCTCGAGGTTCTCGCAGATCACCGCGCGCTTGCCGGTGCGGCCGCCGCGCAGCCGCATGCGCACGTTCTGCTCGCGCGGGGCGAGCTCGGGCGGGCCGGCCTCCTCGAACTTGCGCAACCGGGTCACCGCAGCGTGCAGCCGCGAGGCCATGTCCGCGTTATAGGAGGCCTTCAGCCGGTACATCCGCACCAGCTGCTTGATCTTCTCGTGCTCCTCGTCCCAGCGACGGCGCAGCTCGTCGAGCCGCTCGCTGCGCTCCCGGCGGGCCTGCGCGTAGTCGGCGAACCCGCCTCCGTGCACCCAGACGTTCCGGTCCTCCACGGTGATGATCCGCTCGGCGCAGTTCGCCAGCAGCTCCCGGTCGTGGCTGACGAGCAGCACGGTCTTCGGGGTGGCCGCGAGCTGCTGCTCGAGCCAGAGCTTGCCCGGGACGTCGAGGTAGTTGTCGGGCTCGTCCAGCAGCAGGACCTCGGTCTTGTCCCGCAGCAGCGATTCGAGCACGAGCCGCTTCTGCTCTCCGCCGGACAGGGTCCGCACCTCGCGCCAGCGGCATTGCTCGTACGGCACGCCCAGCGCGGCGGTGCAGCAGGAGTCCCAGTGCACCTCGGCGTCGTAGCCCCCGGCGTCGCCCCACTCGGCCAGCGCGGCGGCATAGCGCATCTGGGCCGGCTCGTCGTCGCGTTCCATCATGACCAGCTCGGCGGCGTCCAGCCGCGCCGCGGCCTCCTGCACCCGCTGCGGGGCGATGGACAGCAGCAGGTCGCGGACCGCCGACTCATCCCTGATCCCGCCGATGAACTGCCGCATGACGCCGACGCCGCCGCTGGAGGTCACCGACCCCGACTGCGGGGTCAGGTCCCCGGCGGCCATCGTGATCAGCGTGGTCTTCCCCGCGCCGTTCGGGCCGACCAGCGCCGCGACCGCGCCGTCTCCTACCCGGAACGACACGTCGTCGAGCAGAACCCGCCCGTCGGGAAGGGTATGGCTCACGTGTGCCACCTCGATGTGACCCACCTGACCCCCTTTCCGCGCCGCAGGCCCGCGGCCGACAATAGCCGGATCGACCCGGGGGTCTTCAACACATATTCACGACCGCGCGGATACGGGGCGGACCGGAGCGCGTCGGCGGACCGGGTCGGCGAGCGCGTCGGCGAGCTGGTCGAGCGCGGCCAGCGTGTGCGCGCTCACCACGGCGTCGCAGTGCGGCCACGCTGCCGCCATGCCCGCGGCCAGGGGCTGGTAGCTCGCGCTCTTGGTCCGCGGGTTCACCCAGACGATGCGGTAGGCGACCAGCGACAGCCGCTCCATCTCGCGGCGCAGCAGCCGCGGGTCGCCGGTGTCCCAGCCGTCGGAGATGATCACGACGATGGCGCCCCTGGCCATGCCGCGCCGGCCGTAGACGTCGTTGAACTCCTTGATCGACTCCCCGATCTTGGTCCCGCCGAGCCAGTCCGGCGCGGTCTGGCCCGCCCGCTGCAGCGCCAGCGCGGGCAGCGTCCTCGACAGGGCCGGCGTGAGCCGGGTCAGCCGGGTCGCGAACGTGAACACCTCGGCCCGCGCCCCGCCGGCCGCGCAGTACAGCAGCTGGATCATGGCCCGCGCGTAGGGCTCCATCGATCCCGAGATGTCGCAGAGCACGACCAGCCGGCGCGGGCGCCGCGTCGGCGCCCTGGAAATAAGCCTGAACGCGTAGCCTCCGGTGCGTCTGGCTTGCCGAAGGGTCGACCGGACGTCCGTGCGAGGCCCTCCGGGCCTGCGATGCTCCCGGCGGGAGCGGCGCAGCGGCACGGACAGGGTGATGCTGCGCATCAGCCCGGCCAGCAGGGACAGCTCGGACTCGGACAGGTCGGCGAAGTCCTTGCCGGCCAGCCGCTCGACGGTGCTGCCCAGGTAGCGGTGCTCGATCTCGGGTTCCGGCTCGGGCGAGTCCTGGCCGTCCTCGCCCGCGTCCGGGGTCGGGGCGGGCTGGGTGTCGCTCACATGCGACTTTGCCGCCCGGGCGACCCGGGCGAGCAGGTTCTCGGGCGAGGCGGGAGGCCGTATGGCGGGCGCGTTCTGGTCGGCGCCCCCGTTCGCCGCGTCGTCCAGGCCGCCGAAGACGCGGTTGAAGACCGCCCGCAGGACGTTGATCTCGTCCGGGCCAGACACCAGCGTGGCGAGGGCACATCGGTAGAGCGCATCGACGGTCTCCGGCCGCGCGATGCTCACCGCGCCGGCGAACCGCTCGCTGCGGCCGGGCCCGACCGGCAGCCCGGCACGACGCAGCTCGGCACCGAACCGAGCGGAGACCTCGGCCAGGTCCCTAGCCATCGCTGGTGACCAGGGAGCCGAACCCGCTCTCCCGCACGGTCTGCAGGTCCTCGGCGTACTTGAGCACGGCGCCCGCGGTCTGTTCCGCGTTCTGCTCGTCGAGCTTCTCGGCGCCCAGCATCTGCAGCGCCGCCGTCCAGCTGATCGCCTCCGCCACGCCCGGCGGCTTGGCCAGGTCGAGGCGGCGCAGCCGGGCCACGCCGTTCGCCACCTGTCCGGGCAGCGAGCCGGCCGCGGCCGGCACCCGGCGCCTGATGATCTGGGCGACCCGGTCGATGCCCGGGTAGTCGATCCAGTG
>JASHUI010000576.1:0-4784 GCA_030040095.1 Streptosporangiaceae bacterium
CCGCGCTGCGGCGCGCGATCCCGGTCGCGTCCGGGCCGCTGTCCGGCCCGCAGCGCGGCCGCGGCGGCCTCACGCTCGGCCCGTGTCTGCGCGGCCTCGCCGCGGTAGATCCACACCTTCACGCCGATCCGGCCGAACGTCGTCCGCGCCTCGTAGAAGCCGTAGTCGATGTCGGCGCGCAGCGTGTGCAGCGGCACCCGGCCCTCGCGGTAGAACTCCGAGCGCGACATCTCCGCGCCGCCGAGGCGGCCGGCGCACTGGACCCGGATCCCCTTGGCGCCGCCCTTCATCGCCGTCTGCATCGCCTTGCGCATGGCCCGGCGGAACGAGACCCGGCTGGACAGCTGCTCGGCCACGCCCTGGGCGACCAGCTGCGCGTCGATCTCGGGGTTCTTGACCTCGAGGATGTTCAGCTGGATCTGCTTGCCGGTGAGCTTCTCCAGATCGCCGCGGATCCGGTCGGCCTCGGCGCCACGGCGCCCGATCACGATGCCAGGCCGGGCGGTGTGGATGTCGACCCGCACCCGGTCCCTGGTCCGTTCGATCTCCACCTTCGAGATACCGGCGCGTTCCATTCCACGCTGCAGCATCCTGCGGATCGCGACGTCTTCCGCGACGTAGTCCTTGTAGAGCTTGTCGGCATACCACCGGCTCTTGAAGTCGGTGGTGATGCCCAGCCGGAACCCGTGCGGGTTCACTTTCTGGCCCACTAGCGGGTCCTCTCCCTGCTGCTTTCGCCAACGCGGCCGTCGGAGACGATGACCGTGATGTGGCTGGTTCGCTTGTTGATCCGGTAGCCGCGGCCCTGTGCGCGGGGCCGGAACCGCTTGAGCGTCGGGCCCTCGTCCACCCAGGCCCGGCTCACCACGAGCGAGCCCGTGTCGAGCCTCGAATGCTCCGCGTTGGCGATGGCGCTGGCCAGCACCTTGCCGACGGGGTCGCTCGCAGACTGCGGCGCGAACGTCAGCGCCGCCTGGGCCTGGTCGGCAGGCAGCCCGCGGATGAGGTCCACCACCCGGCGGGCCTTACGCGGCGTGACGCGCACGTACCGCGCCCTTGCCCTCGCTTCCATCGCTGTCTCGCTCTCTCTCTTTCCTTGAACCCGCGCCAGCGCGTCGCCCGCAGTGCCGTGCTACCGGCGGCTGCGCCGGTCGTCGCGCACGTGGCTGCGGAAGGTCCGGGTGGGTGCGAACTCACCGAGCTTGTGCCCGACCATCGCTTCGGTGACGAACACCGGCACGTGCTTGCGGCCGTCGTGCACGGCGATCGTGTGGCCCAGCATCGCGGGAACGATCATGGAGCGACGGGACCAGGTCTTGATCACGTTCTTGGTGCCCCTGTCGTTCTGCAGATCCACCTTCTTCATCAGGTGGCCGTCGACGAAGGGGCCCTTCTTCAGGCTACGAGGCATCTCTGGCTGCTCCTACCGGTTTTCCTTGCACGTCGGGGGCCGTCTGCTTACCGCTTCTTCTTGCCGCGCCGACGGGTGATCAGCCGGTCGCTGGGCTTGTGCGCCTTGCGGGTACGGCCCTCGGGCTTCCCCCAGGGGCTGACCGGATGCCGGCCGCCCGAGCTCTTGCCCTCGCCACCGCCCAGGGGGTGGTCCACCGGGTTCATGGCCACGCCGCGCACCGACGGGCGGCGGCCCTTCCACCGGCTCCGGCCCGCCTTGCCGAGCTTGATGTTGCCCTGCTCGGAGTTGCCCACCTCGCCGATCGTCGCCCGGCAGGTGGCGTCGACCAGCCTGATCTCGCCGGACGGCATGCGCAGGTGCGCCATCTTGCCTTCCTTGGCCAGCAACTGCACGCCGGACCCGGCCGAGCGGGCGATCTTGGCCCCGCCACCGGGCCGCATCTCGATGGCGTGCACGACCGTGCCCGTCGGGATGTTGCGCAGCGGCAGGCAGTTGCCGGTCTTGATGTCCGCGCCGGGCCCGTTCTCGATCCGGTCGCCCTGGGCCAGGCCCTGCGGGGCCAGGATGTAGCGCTTCTCGCCGTCGGCGTAGTGCAGCAGCGCGATCCGGGCCGTGCGGTTCGGGTCGTATTCGATGTGCGCCACCTTGGCGGGCACGCCGTCCTTGTCCGCCCGCCGGAAGTCGATCAGCCGGTAGGCGCGCTTGTGCCCGCCGCCCTGGTGCCGGGCGGTGATCCGGCCGTGCACGTTCCGCCCGCCCCGCGACTGCAGCGGGCGCACCAGCGACTTCTCCGGCTCAGACCGCGTGACCTCGGAGAAGTCCGCGCCGCTCGCGCCCCGCCTGCCGGGGGTGGTGGGCTTGTACTTACGGATTGCCATGTGTGCTCGAGCTCCTATGGATCTCCCGGTCAGCTGACCGGGCCGCCGAAGATATCGATCCGTTCTCCCTCGGCGAGGCTGACGATGGCGCGCTTGGTGTCCGGCCGCTTGCCCCAGCCGTAGCGGGTCCGGCGCCGCTTGCCAGGCCGGTTGACCGTGTTGACACCGGTGACCTTGACCCGGAAGACGGCCTCGACCGCCTGCCTGATCTGGGTCTTGTTGGAGCCGGGCGCGACGAGGAAGGTGTACTTGCCGTCATCCGCCAGCCGGTAGCTCTTCTCCGAGATGACCGGCTTGACCAGGATGTCCCGCGGATTAAAGATCTTGCTCACGGCGCAGCGTCCTCAGCATCGGTGGAAGCATCGGTGGAAGTGGGGGGTGTCTCGGAGTCGGGCGGAGGCAGCTGCGCATCGGCAGGCCCGCCCGCGGACCTCGCCACGAACGCGGCCAGCGACGACTCGGTGAACACCACGTGATCGCAGACCAGGACGTCGTAGGTGTTCAGCTGGCCCGGGGCGATCAGGTGCACGCCCGGCACGTTGCGCAGGCTCTTCCAGGTGGTCACGTCGTCGGCGTCGGCCACCACCAGGACCGGCGCGGCCGAGGGCGGCGCGCCGGTCGCCATCGACAGCACCGACACCGCGTCCTTGGTCCGCGGCTCGTCGCCCTCGACGAAGCCGCTGACCACGTGCACCCGGCCGTGGGCGGCCCGGTCGGACAGGGCCCCGCGCAGCGCCGCGGCCTTCATCTTCTTGGGCGTCCGCTGCTCGTAGGAGCGCGGGACCGGCCCGTGCACCACGCCGCCTCCGGTGAACTGCGGCGCGCGGTTCGAGCCCTGGCGGGCCCGGCCGGTGCCCTTCTGGCGGTACGGCTTCTTGCCGCCGCCGCGGACGGCGCCGCGGTTGCGGACCGCGTGCGTGCCTTGCCGGGCTGCCGCCTGCTGCGCGACCACGACCTGGTGGATCAGCGGCACGTTCACCTTGGCGGCGAAGATCTCGCCCGGCAGGTCGACGGTCGCGCCGGCCCCGCCGGCCCCGCCGGAGGCAGACACGACGTTCACTGTTGCGGTCATCGTCTCTCCTACCGGCTCAGCGCCGGGGTCTTGACGGCGCTGCGGACCAGGACCAGCCCGCCGGCCGGCCCGGGTACCGCGCCCTTGATCAGCAGCAGCCCGCGACCGGCGTCGACGCCGTGCACGGTCAGGTTGAGGGAGGTCGTGCGCACGCCGCCCATCCGGCCGGCCATCCGCACCCCCTCGAACACCCGGCCCGGGGTGGCGCAGCCGCCGATGGAGCCCGGGGCGCGGTGCTTGCGCTGGGTGCCGTGCGAGGCGCCGAGGCCGCGGAAGCCGTGCCGCTTCATGACGCCGGCGAAACCCTTGCCCTTGCTCCGGGCCGTGACGTCGACGAGCTCGCCGGCCTCGAAGGTTTCCGCCGTGACCTCCTGGCCCAGCGTGTAGTCGGAGGCGTCGTCGGTGCGCAGTTCCACCAGATACCGGCGTGGCGTCACGCCCGCCCGCATGAAGTGGCCGGCCTCGGGCTTGTTGACCCGCCGCGGGTCGACCTCACCGTAGGCGAGCTGGATCGCGGCGTAGCCGTCGGCGTCCGGCGTCCGCACCGCGGTAACGACGCAGGGGCCGGCCGCCACGACCGTGACGGGGACCATCCTCCCGTCGTCGGCGAAGACCTGGGTCATGCCGAGCTTGGTGCCCAGGACCCCCTTGAACTGCTTGGTCATGTCGGTGCGTCCCTCAGAGCTTGATCTCGATGTCGACACCGGCGGGCAGGTCGAGCCGCATCAGGGAGTCGACGGTCTTCGGCGTGGGATCGATGATGTCGATCAGGCGCTTGTGCGTGCGCATCTCGAAGTGCTCCCGCGAGTCCTTGTACTTGTGCGGGGAGCGGATGACGCAGTACACGTTCTTCTCGGTAGGCAGCGGCACTGGCCCGGCGACCCTCGCGCCGGTGCGAGTCACCGTGTCGACGATCTTCCGCGCCGAGCTGTCGATGACCTCGTGGTCATAGGCCTTGAGCCGGATGCGGATCTTCTGTCCCGCCATCTCGCTTCGTTGTCCTTCGCTGTTCGTGCCGCTGTGGTATCTGGTGGAGATCGCAGTGCGGCGGCCGGGCCTTGGTGCGGCCCGGCCGCCGCACGACGGCCCGCTACTTGTTGATCTTGGTGACCCGGCCGGCGCCGACGGTGCGGCCGCCTTCCCGGATCGCGAACCGAAGGCCCTCTTCCATGGCGATCGGCTGGATCAGCTCGACCCGCATCTCGGTGTTGTCGCCCGGCAGCACCATCTCGGTGCCCTCGGGCAGGTGCACCACCCCGGTCACGTCCGTGGTCCGGAAGTAGAACTGCGGCCGGTAGTTGTTGAAGAACGGCGTGTGCCGCCCGCCCTCGTCCTTGGACAGGATGTAGACCTGGCCCTCGAACTCGGTGTGCGGGGTGTTGGTGCCCGGCTTGATGACGACCTGGCCGCGCTCCACCTC
>JASHUI010000064.1:0-8400 GCA_030040095.1 Streptosporangiaceae bacterium
GGCCGGCCTGAGCGGCTACGGCATCCAGTCCGCGCCCGCGGCCGGCCAGCTCGTCGCCGCGCTGCTGACCGGGCGGGCGCCGGAGCCCGCCGCCGCGCCGGGTTTTGATCTCTCCGCGCTAAGCCCGGAACGCCTGCTTTAACGCTGCGGTCACAGAACGGTTACCAGGGCATGATAAGAGACAGGGCGGGTGAAAAGGCCTTGTTCGAGGGATTTTCGAGGGATGCCGGTTATGGGTCCGCGAAAGACAAGTCTTGCCCGGCGTGCGCGGGCCGGCTTAGACTCCGGGTCAGCAACGAAGCTGACATATGAACATATAGGACGGTGCATGAGCGGCCAGACGCCTCCATCAATTGACGCGGAGGGGGAAACCGCGATATTGCCGGTCCCCGGCGCGTTACCTTTACGTGATAGCACCGAGTCGTCACGTGACGGCGAGGCGCTGAGCTTCGCCGGGCGGGCGGTGGATTACGGCGCGTTCCGCCCGGTCCCCGCACTGTTCGAGGACATGGCGCGGCTGCACCCCGGGCGGGTGGCCGTCTGCCATGGCGGGCGCACCCTCAGCTACGCCGAGCTGGACCAGCTCGCCAACGGCATCGCGGCCGCGGCGGCCGGCCGGGGCGTGGCCAAGGGCGACCGGGTGGCGTCCCTGCTCGTCAACAGCCTGGAGATGCCGGCCGTCTACCTGGCCATGATGAAGCTCGGCGCGGTCTTCGTCCCGCTGGACCCGGCCTGGCCGGGCGAGCGGCTCGAGACCACGCTGCGCGTCCTGTCGCCGCGGCTGGTCATGTGCGCCGATCCCGGCGACGTGCCGGCCGGGTTCCGCGGGTCCGGCATGCCGGTCGCGGCCGGAGCCATCTCACCGTCGCCGGTCTCGCCCGGGGTCGCGCTGGCCCCGGACGATCTGTGCTACGGGTTCTTCACCTCGGGTACGACCGGGGTACCCAAGTGCGCGCTGAACCGGCACCGCGGGCTGGCCAACCGGCTGCGGTTCATGACCCGCTGGTTCGGTGCCACCGGCGACGACGTGGTGCTGCAGAACAGCAAGCACACCTTTGATTCCTCGCTGTGGCAGCTGCTGTGGCCGCTCATCACCGGCGGCCGGACCGTGCTGCCCGCGGCCGGGGAGTTCCTGAACCTGCAGCTCACCATCGACACCATCGCCGAGCACCAGGTCACGACCACGGACTTCGTGTCCAGCATCTTCAACGCGCTCGTCGCCATGGTGGACGGGAACGAGTCGGCCCAGCGCAAGCTGGCCTCGCTGCGCTACCTGATCGTCGGCAGCGAGGAGATCAACGCCCGGGCGGTGCAGCAGATGCGGGAGATGCTGCCCGGGCTGGCGATCACTAACGGCTACGGCCCGACGGAAACCTCCATCGGCATGGTGTTCCATCTGGTCAGCGACGCCGACGGCGACGCGATCCCGATCGGGCGGCCCATCGACAACTGCTACGTGGCGGTGCTCGGCGCGGACCGGGCCCCGCTGCCCCGGGGGGAGGTCGGCGAGATCGCCATCGGCGGTGCGTGCGTCGGGGCCGGGTATCACGCCAACCCGGCCGCGACCGCGAAGTCGTTCATCGCCAACCGGTTCCCCGGCCGGATACCGGGCGACCACCTCTATCTCAGCGGCGATTTCGGCTACCTCGACGAGCAGGACCGGCTGTTCTTCTCCGGCCGCATGGACTTCCAGGTCAAGATCGGCGGTGTCCGGATCGAGCTGGGCGAGATCGAGTCGGCCGCGCAGCAGGGTCCCGGCGTCTACCAGGCCAAGGCCCTGGTCGCCGAGCGGGACGGGAACAAGTCGGTGGCGCTGTTCGCGGCCGGGAGCGACCGGCTGACCGCCGAGGGGCTCCGGGATCACCTGCACCGGACCCTGCCCCGCACCAGCGTGCCGCGGCAGGTCATCGTGCTGCCCACGATGCCGCTCACCGAGGGCGGCAAGGTGGACTGGCGCGAGCTCCAGGCCATGCTGGAGAGCAGGCTGGAGGACGACGCCGCGCGCCTGGCCGCGGAGGCGCAGCCGCAGTCCTGGGCCGGGCTGGCCCTGCGGGCGTTCCGGGTCGCGCTGGGCCAGCCCGAGCTGGCCGGCGACATGGACTTCATGGAGTCCGGGGGCGACTCGCTCCGGGCCCTCGTGGCCGTGCGCATGCTCAGCGACGAGGGCGGCGTCCCCGACCTGACGATGCTCGACCTGGTGGAGCACCCCACGGCCGACGCGCTGGCCGAGCTGATCGCCACCAGGCAGCCGAGCGCCGCGGCCGCCGAGGCCGAAGCCGAGCAGATGTCCCGCGATGCCGTCCTCGGCGAGCACGTCGTGATCCGGACCGCGCAGCGGGGCGGCGAGCTGCGGACGGTGCTGGTCACCGGGGCCACCGGCTTCGTGGGCAGCCGCCTGGTGCACGACCTGCTGGCCGGCACGGACCTGCGGGTGCGCTGCCTGGCCCGGGCGCAGAGCGACAGCGAGGCGGCCGAGCGGGTGGCCGACGCCCTGCACGAGCGCGGCCTGTGGGAGCCGGGCTTCGCCGGCCGGCTGGAGGGCTACGCGGGTGACCTCGGCGAGCCCGGCCTGGGACTCGAGGACGTGGCCTGGGAGCACCTGGCCCGGACCTGCGACCTGGTGCTGCACAACGGTGCCCTGGTCAACCTGGTGTTCAGCTACGCCGCGCACCGTCCGGCCAACGTGCTGGGCACCGCCGAGCTGCTGCGGCTGGCCATGGCGGCCCGGCCGGTACCGGTGCACTACGTGTCCACGCTGTCCGCGGTGCAGGCCCAGGCGATGCGGCGGGCCACCCGGCTGCCGGAGGGCGAGCCGTCGGCCGCCGCGCCGCCCGCCCGCGGCTACAGCCGGTCCAAGTGGGTGGCCGAACGCTACCTGGCGCAGGCCCGCCGCCAGGGCGCCTGCGTCACCGTGCTGCGGCTCGGCGAGGTGATGCCCGGCGGGGACCGGGTGCACCCGAACACCCGGGCCCTGACCCACCTGCTGCTGTCAGGCATCCACCAGGTGGGCGTCGCTCCGGACGCGGCGATCCGGTCCGACTACACCCCGGTCGATTACGCCACGGCCCGGATCGTGGCCTCGGTGCTCGACGGGGACGCCTGGGGCCGGGTGCTGCACGTATTCCACCCGCAGAGCGTCGACTTCGCCGCGGCCCTGACCGACGCCGGGGCCCCGGTCAGCCGCGCCAGCTGCGCCGGCTTCCTCGGCCGGCTGCGGGAGGCGGCCGGGCAGACCGGCGACCGCGAGCTCGCGGCGCTCGCCGCGCTGCTCCCCGCACCCGACAGCCTGGACGAGGCCGCGCTGCGGCGGGAACTGGCCGCGCTGCTCACCGACAACGCGACCCTGTACCGCAAGGATGAATGCCGGCGGCTGGAGGAGCGCTGGCAGCTCGCCGACGACGACCTGAGCGGGCCGATCGTCGCCTACCGCGACTACCTGGCCGCGCCACCCGCGGCACACCACCTGGCAGGAAGGCTGTGACATGCGCTACCGCACGCTGGGAAGGCTCGGCTGGGAGATCAGCGAGGTCGGCTACGGCATGTGGGGGATCGCCGGCGGCCCTGGCGGCTTCACCGGGGCCGATTACGACACCGCCCCCGACTGCCTCGACCTGGCTGTCGAGCTCGGCTGCAACTTCTTCGACACCGCCCAGTGCTACGGGCGCGGCATCAGCGAGCAGATGCTGGGCGCGCTGCTGGCCCGCCACTCCGGCCGCAAGCTGTACGTGGCCACGAAGCTCCCGCCCAAAAACATGGAGTGGCCCCCCGGGCGCGACGACACCCTGGACGACGTGTTCCCGCCCGAATACCTGCGCGAGTCCACGTACCAGAGCCTGGAGAACCTCGGCATCGGCCACATCGACCTGCTGCAGCTGCACGTATGGGAAGACAGGTGGGCCAAGGACGAGCGCTGGCAGGAGGCTCTCGGCGAGCTCAAGCGCGAGGGCGTGATCAGCGCGGTGGGCATCAGCGTCAACCGCTGGGAGCCCGCCAACTGCCTGGCCGCGCTCGACACCGGCCTGGTCGACGTCATCCAGGTGATCTACAACATCTTCGATCAGGCTCCCGAGGACGAGCTGTTCCCGCGCGCCGAGCGGGACCACGTCGGCGTGATCGCCCGGGTGCCATTCGACGAGGGAACGCTGGCGGGCGCCATCACGGCCAGCAGCCAATGGCCGGACGGGGACTGGCGCAACACCTATTTCGGCCCGGAGAACCTGGGACCGAGCGTCGAGCACCTGGCCCGGCTCACCGCGGACGTCGGGGACCGGATGCCGCTGCCCGAGCTGGCCCTGCGGTTCATCCTGTCGAATCCGGCGGTAAGCACCGTCATCCCGGGCATGCGCACGCCCGGGCACGTGCACACGAATCTCGGCGTGAGCGACGGCCGGGCCCTGGACGCCAGCCTGCTCGGCGACCTGCGGCGGCACCGGTGGGACCGCGTGCCCGCCTGGTGGTCGGGGTGAAGCCGGTCATCGTCCTGTGGGCGCATTCGCGCTCGGCGTCCACGGCCTTCGTGCGAATGATGATCGAGCGCGGCGACGTGGCCGTGCTCCACGAGCCGTTCCTCGCCCTGACCCAGGAGGGTGCGGTGACGGTGCCGACGACGGACGGCGGCAGCGCCGTGGCCAGGTCGGGCCGGGAGTTCGTCGATCGCCTGGCTGACCTCGGCCGGGTCCGCCCGGTCTTCGTCAAGGAGGTCCTCGACTACCGGTACGAGTACGCCTTCGGCCACCCGGGCGACCTGGCCTGGATGACGCACACGTTCATGGTCCGCGACCCGCGGCAGGCGATCAGCTCGCACTACGCCATGAAACCGACCGTGACCTGCCCGGAGATCGGATACGAGTGGCTGTGGGAGCTGTTCCAGCTCCTGTGGTCGGCCACCGGGCGGCCGCCGCTGGTGATCCGCTCGGAAGATCTGCTGCGCGACCCGGCCGCCGCGGTCCGCGACTACTGCCAGGCGGTGCGGCTGCCGTTCCTGCCGCAGGCCCTGCACTGGGCCCCCAGTGACCGGCCCGAGTGGCAGCGGCACCGGGCCTGGCACATCGACGCGATCCGCAGTTCCGGCTTCACCGCCGCCGAGAACGACTACGCGGTCACCGTCGACAACGACCCCGTGCTCAAGTCGTTCTACGACCACCACTACCCCTTCTACCGGCGCATCGTCGAGCACGCGCGCTGATCTGGAGCAGGCATGGCCATCGCTACCTTGCCCGGAATCCCCGCCGAGGCGACCGTCTCACCCGGAACCGCGTTCGCCGCGGCGTTCGCCACCCACGGCGAACGGACCCAGGTGACCTACGACTACACCGTCACCGACGCGCACAAGCCCGACCGGCCCAAGCCGCGGCTCACCGTTCGCGGCCTGCTCAAGCGGCGCCCGGTCGAGACCGATGTCCTGTCGTACTGGTGCGAGAGCGGCTCCAGCCCGGAGCAGGCCGCCGCGGTCACCGAGCACGAGCTGCGCCGGGAGGCGACGTTCCGGTCCGGGGTGGCGCAGGCGCGGGTGTACCCGGTGCAGGCATGGGTACAAATTCCTGACGAGCTGACCGGGGACCTGGACGGACTGGCCGAGTACATCGATCACCGGCTGCTGGTCAGGATCGCCACCGCCGAGAACCAGGCGCTGACGATCGGACCGCACGGGCTGCTGCACCACCCGGGCATAGCCCGCCTGCCCTACCATGGCGACTTCGTCGACGGGATCCTGGCTGCCCTCGACGAGATCGAGCAGGTCGGGTCCACCGCGCACGCGATGATCGTCAACCCGGCCGACTTCTACCGGCGGCTCGCCGGCCGCGGCAGCCTGCTCGCCGACCTCGCCGCGAACGGAACGCTGATCAGCCGGACCCGGATGATCCCTCCCGGCCAGGCTCTGGCCGGGGACTTCGCCGAGGGTGTGCGGCTGCTCGACGCGGGCCGGTCGGTGATCCGGGTGGCCGAGCCGCCGCCCGGCACGTTCGCCGGCCCCGGCCTGGCGGTGTGTGGTGAGGTATACGAGGGCCTCGCCGTCCACCTCCCGACCAACCTGTTCCTCGCCGTCCCGGCGGCGGCGCCAGCGACCTAACCGACAGCTCACACGACCAGGGAGCACGCGATGCGGCCATCCGGCCGGGCACTCAGCCTGTACGGCCCGTTCCTGCCGATGTTCGGCGGCATCTTCTTCTGCCTGCTCGGGGTCGGCGCGTCGCTGGCCACCGTGCCGTTCTTCGTCCTGCGCGACCTGCACGGCGGCAACGTCGAGGTGGGCGTGGCGGTCGCCGCGCTCTCCGTGGCGGCCGTCGTCGGCCGGCCGGTGGCCGGGCGGCTGGGGGACCGGCATGGCTACAAGCTCGTGATGCTGTGCGGGACGGTCATCTGCACCGCGGCCGGGCTCGGCTACTTCGCCTCGGCGAACATCGGCATCCTGCTCGTGATCCGGGTGGTGAACGGGCTGGGAGAGGGCACGGTGTACACCGGCGGGGCGGCCTGGCTGGTCCTGCTGTGCCCGCCGGAACGACGCGGCCGGGTCGTCGGCCTGTTCGGCATCTTCATGTGGGCCGGCATCACCGTGGGCACGCTGGTCGGCACGGTGGCCATGCGGGTGGGCGGCTTCCACGCCGTGTGGGGCCTGTGCACGGCGGTGGGGCTGGCGGGGTTCGTGTCCGTCTCGCTCAAGAAGGCGCCGCCGCGGCCGGAGACCGCGGGGGGCGGCCGGAGCGCGATCCTGCCCATGGCCTCGGTGATCCCAGGCATCGCGGTGTCGCTGGCCGCGCTCGGCTACGCCGCCCTGGCCGCCTTCGTCTCCCTGCACATGCTGGCCCGCGGGGTGTCCAACGGGATCGCCGCCTTCGACGCGTTCGGCTTCACCTACATCGGCGTCCGGCTGTTCATCGGCAACGTCCCGGACCGGCTCGGCCCGCGGGCGGTGGCGTTCTGGTCGGCGATCGTCGAGGCCGTCGGCCTGGTGATCGTCGGGCTGGCGACGAACCTGGTGACCGTGATCATCGGCGGGTTCGTCATCGGGGCCGGCCTGTCGCTGCTGTTCCCGTCCCTGGCGCTGATCGTCATCAACCGCAGCCCCGAGTCGCAGCGGGGCGCGGCGCTCGGCGCGTTCACCTCGTTCTGGGACGTCGGCATCGCCGTCGGCGCGCCCGCCTCCGGCCTGATCGCCAGCCTCAGCAACTACACCGACATCTACTACGTGATGGCGATCTGCGCGGTCGCGTCGGCCGTGATGGCCCAGCCGGAATGGCTCCGGCGCCGCCGCCCGGCCGCGCAGTCAGCGGCGGATGCACTGCCGGAGACCGAAAGCGTCGTGCGCTCCGCGGAATCGGGCGGGGGAGGACCGGCGCGGTAGCGCCCGAGCGTGACCGGCACGAGCGATGCGTGTCGTGACCGACGGCCGGTACCGAGTCGCGCTCACGCTCCCTGTCCTTGTGCGAGCATGACCGGGATGACCGATCCGGCGTACACCACTTCCACGGCGCTGCTCGAGGCCATGCGCGAGGCGGGCATCCGGTACGCGTTCGCGAACCTGGGCAGCGACCACACCGGCTTCATGGAGGCCTACGCCCGGGCCCAGGGCTCGGGATCGCCCGACTCGCTGCCCGAGCTGATCCTCTGCCCGCACGAGAGCCTGGCGCTGACCGCCGCCCACGGGTACGCGCTGGTGACCGGCGAGCCGCAGGCGGTCATCGTGCACGTGGACTGCGGCACGCTGAACCTGGGCGGGGCGATACAGAACGCCGCCAGGGGCCGGGTGCCGGTGCTGATCTTCGCCGGGCTCTCGCCGGCCACCCAGGACGGCGAGCTCCCCGGCACCCGCAGCGAGCACATCCACTGGCTGCAGGACAGCGCGGCCCAGCGCGGGATCCTGCGCGGCTACACCAAGTACGACCACGAGATCCGCACCGGCCGCAACGTGAAGCAGCTGGTCAGCCGGGCCGTGCAGATCGCCAGGAGCGAGCCGGCCGGCCCGGTGTACCTGGTCGCCGCGCGCGAGGTGCTCGAGGAGCCGCAGCCGCCGCAGCCGCCCCAGGGCGACTGGTGGGGCCCGGTCGCGCCGGCCGCGCTGACCGCCGAGGTCGCCGACGAGATCGCGGCGGCGCTCGAGGGCGCCCGCGCCCCGCTGATCGTCACCTCCTACCTGGGCCGGGACCCGGCCGCGGTGCCCGATCTGGTCGCCCTGTGCGAGCTGGCCGGCGTGGCCGTGATCGAGTCGTCGCCGATGCACCTCAACTTCCCCGATAGCCACCCGCTGCACCTCGGTTACCAGTGGAACATCCCGGTGCAGAACCCCTTGCTGGCCGAGGCCGACGTGATCCTGGTGCTGGGCTGCGACGTGCCCTGGATCCCCGGCCACAACCGCCCCGACCCCTCCGCCGCGATCTACGTCGTGGACATCGACCCGCTGAA
>JASHUI010000577.1:0-5267 GCA_030040095.1 Streptosporangiaceae bacterium
GGCGAGCGCGCCGACCGCGCCGCGGAGCGCGACGAGATCGCCGACCTCGGCGGCCTGTACGTGATCGGTACCGGGCGGCACGCCAGCAGCCGGCTCGACGACCAGCTGCGCGGCCGGTCCGGCCGGCAGGGCGATCCCGGCCGGTCGGTCTTCTTCGTCAGCATGGAGGACGACCTGATCACGAGCTTCGCCCCGGACGCCGATCACTTCGACCTGCAGGACGTGGCGCCCGACGGCCGGCTCCGCGACGCCCGGGCGAACGCGGTGGTGACCCATGCGCAGCGGGTCGCCGACGGCGCCAACCTGGAGATCCACCGGAACACCTTCCGCTACAACAAGCTCATCGAGGAGCAGCGGCAGGTGGTGCTGACCCACCGGGACCGGCTGCTGCGCGGCGACGCGGCCCTCGTGGCGCTGGGCGCCCGCCGCCCGGACCGCTTCGAGGAGCTGGCCGACGCCGTCGACGAGGCGGTCCTCGTCGGCGCCGCCCGCGCCATCGTCCTGTACCACCTGGACCGCGGCTGGGCCGACCACCTGGCCGCCCTGGCCGAGATCCGCGAGGGCATCCACCTGCGCGCGCTGGGCCAGGGCCCGAACCCGTTCGTGATGTCGCTCGACCCGCTGGCCGAGTTTCACGCCGAGGCGATCAAGCTCTTCGCCAGCCTGCTCGACCAGGTCGAGGAGCGGTCCGCCGAGACCTTCGCCTCCGCGCCGATCGGTGCCGGCGGGGTCGACCTCGACGCGGCCGGGCTGCGGCGTCCGTCGGCCACCTGGACCTACCTGGTGCGCGACAACCCGGTCGACACCAGCCTCGGCGGGGCCCTGGGCCGGTTCGCCCGTCGCATCTACCATCGGTGACGGCCGTCGCCGCCGGGCATGCCACGACCTTTCCCGAACGCGACGCCTCGGGGCGCCCTGGTTGCGGCGCCGGCTGCCGGAGCCTGACGGCGGGGCCGGCCGTCCCGGCCGGCCCCGCTCACCGGGAAACCGGGCGTAACCTGGTCAGGGCCGGCGGTCGATGACCGGCAACACCAGACGGCTCGGGTGGCCGGGTCCGTGCCAGACCCGGTTCACCGCGACGCGGACGTCCCGCTCGCCGTCCTCGGCGATGCTGGCCCCGGTGTTGGTGTTCCGGTCGAAGCGGGGGAAGTTGCTGCTGGACACCTCGAGCCGGATCCGGTGCCCCGGCAGGAACACGTTGGACGTCACCGACAGGTCGACGGTGACCTCGTAGACCTGGTCCGGGGTGAGCAGCCGGGGCTCGGCGAGCGAGTTCCGGTAGCGGGCGCGCAGGATCCCGTCGGTCAGGAAGATGGCCCGCCCGTCCGGGAACACGTCGACCAGCTTGCCGGTGAAGTCGGTGTCCGGGGCCGACGAGCAGACGAACAGCGTCAGCGACACATGGCCGGTGACCTCCACCGGGTGGTCCAGCACCGGGGTGGTGTAGCACAGCACGTCCTCACGGGACTCCGCGCGCCGCTGGTCGACCGGCCCGGCCGCGTTCGCCGTGGACGGGGCCATCAACCGGCCGCCGAGCGTGGGAACGGGGCGCAGCGGGTCGTACAGATAGGTGTCGGCCCGCTCGTCGGCCGGCACCTCCCGGCGCAACTCCCCGTCCCCGTCGGCGGTGTTCGCCCGCCCGGAGCTGTGCAGGTGGTACTCCGCATAGGAGGTGTCGGGCAGCGGCCAGTCCGGCTCGTCCCGCCACCGGTCGATGCCCATGACGAAGATTCGCACCGGGGCGTCGCCGGCCGCGGCGTCGGCCCGGCCGCGCAGCCACCGGTCGAAGAACCTCTGGTGCACGCCGGTCAGGTCCTCGAAAAGCGCGTCGGCCGGCATCCCGAACTTCCGGTCCGGGTAGATGCCGGTGGTGTTCCAGTGGTCCCACGGGCCGATGATCAGCCGCTGGCCCTCCCGGGCGTCGGCGCTGCCGCCCCGCCTCCTCAGGTCGGTGAACGTCCGAGCCGTGTTGCCGACGAAGATGTCGAACCATCCGCCGATGTTGAGCGCGGGCACGGCGATGTTCTCGAAGCGGTCGGCCACCGACAGGCCCTGCCAGAACTCGTCACGGGCGGGATGGGCGAGGACCTCCGTCCACCACGGCCACCGATTCTCCAGCAGCGGCCGGGCCCGGACCGGCAGCGCGGCGAGATGCGGGTCGGCGTCGGCGAGCATGCGCATCAGGTCGTTTAGCGCCTGCTGGTCGCCGGATCCGGAGCCCGCGCCTGCGGCGCGCTGCGCGTCGACGGTGGCCATGCCCGTCGTCCAGGTCTGGACCGCGTGCAGCGACAGGGCGCCCCCCTCGGAGTACCAGGGCGCGCAGTAGTAGTCCGTGGTGGTGAGCGACGGCGCGATGGCCTTCAGGAGGTCGGACGCGGACGCGCTCGCCCACTGCACCCAGCCCAGGTACGACGACCCGTAGCTGCCGATGTTGCCGTCGCACCAGGGTTGCTCCAGCAGCCAGGCGAGGGTGTCGGCTCCGTCGCGCGGCTCGTTCACCATGGGGACGAACTCCCCGCCGGACCGGTGCGTGCCCCGGCAGTCCTGGTAGACCACCGCATATCCGGCTTCGACCAGCGTGAAGACGTTCGGGAACAGCGCGTTGGCGTACAGCGTCATCATGTCTTTCCCGTACGGGAGACGGACGAGCAGCACCGGACCCGCCCGCCCGTCACCGGGGATCCATGCGTCCGTGGCCAGCAGGACGCCGTCGCGCATCGGCACCATGATGTCCTTCTCGACCCTGAAGCTCATCTGTGCTCCCTCATGGCCGGCTCCCTCATGGCCGGCTCCCTCGTGGCGGCTGGCTCGGGCCGGGGCGTCGGGCAGGCGCCCTACCGAAGATCATCGAGCATGTCACGCAGCAGGTCGGGAGTCCGCTCGGGCGGCTCGCTTTCCACGCTGAGCCGCTCCATGACCTCGCTGTACCGCTCGACATCCTCACGCTTGTCGAGGTAGAGAGCGCTGGTGAGCTGCTCGAGGTAGACCACGTCGGGCAGGTCCTGCTCGGGAAACCGCATGATGGTGAACGCCCCGGCCTCGGCGGCGTGCCCGCCGGAACGGAACGGCATCACCTGGAGCGTGACCCGGGGGTTCTGGGTGACCTCGATCAGGTGCTCCAGCTGCGACCGGAACGCCTCGCGGCTGCCGACCGGGCGCCGCAGCGCCGCCTCGTCCACCACCGCCCACAGGCGGGGGCCGCCGGGCTTGGTCAGCAGATCCTGGCGGGTGATCCGCATGCTCACGCGGCGCTCGATCTCCTCGGCAGGGGCACCGGGCTGGCCGCGGGTGATAACCGCCCGGGCGTAGGCCGGGGTCTGCAGCAGCCCGGGGACGAACTGGACCTCGTACACGCGCAGGACCGACGCGGCCTCTTCCAGGCCTACAAAGGTCTGGAACCAATCTGGTAAAACGTCCGCGTACTGGTGCCACCAGCCGGGCTCGTTGGCCTCGCGCGCGAGCGTGACCAACGCCCCGCGCTCCGCCTCGTCCTCGACCCCGTACATCTCGAGCAGGTCCACGATGTCGCGTTCCTTGAACCCGACCCGCCCCAGCTCCATCCGACTGATCTTGGACTCCGAGGCCCGGATGCGGTAGCCCGCGTCCTCGCGCGTGATGCCCCGGGCCTCGCGCAGCCTGCGCAGCTGAGTGCCGAGCAGAATGCGCCGTACGGTCGGGCCGCTGCCCGGCTCAATGTAGATCACACTGCCCCCCCGGGCGCCGCGATCCGATTGGTACCCCTCTTGTGGCGCGATGCATGTGCGGTATACCGCGTCATCTGCACGTGCATCAGGCCTTGCGCCTGCACGTTACATAGGTGATGATAACGTTTGCGGTCGGGACGCGCGAGAAGCGGCCGCGGATCTTGGTGCGGTGAAGACAGGCGTACTGGTGGTCGCTGTGGTCAGGACGGAGGACGCCATCGTGAGCCACGACCGCCTCCTGACGGCGAGCGGGCATCGCGAAACAGGTGCCGGGAACCTGCCGCTGGGGGGCGCGGAGGTCCTGAGTTGCGCCGATGCCGCGGCGGGCGAGTCGGGCGAACCTCCCTCGGCCGCGTGCAGGCTGGGCACGGGGGCCGAGTCGGCCCGCCAGGCCAGGGAATTCACTCGCCTGACGCTGCAAGGCTGGGGGATGGCCGGGCGTTGCGATGTCGCGGAGCTCGTGGTTTCCGAACTCGTCACCAACTCGCTGCGGCATGGCCTGCTCTCCGCTCAGTGGATGCCGGGAGAACACCCAATCGGGCTGAAGATTCTACGCCGGGATCCGTACCTGATGTGCATGGTGACAGATCCGGGTAGCACGTGCCCGGTCCGGATCGAGTCCTGCGCCGGAGCGGAGGGCGGCCGCGGGCTGCAGGTCGTGGAGTCGTGCAGCGTGCAGTGGGGCTGGCAGCCGGTCGCGGGCCAGGGAAAGGTCGTGTGGGCGCTGCTCACTTAGTGTGGTCGCCCGCTCGGTCAACGCGGTGACCGGCGAACCCCGGCCCGCCAGGGCCAAGGTCCGCCGTCTGCTGGCTGCGGTTGCCTGCGACGACGCTCAGGAGAGCAGGTCGTCGAATTCCCCGTCCTTGGCGCCACGAATGAACGCGTCGATCTCGGCCGGGGTGTAGATGAGTGCGGGGCTGTCCGGGTGCTGGGAGTTGCGGACGGCGATCGCCCCGCCCGGAAGGCTGGCCAGCTCAACGCAGGTACCCTGGGAGTTGCTGTGCCGACTCTTCCGCCAGGTGAGATCGCGCAGCTCGCTCGCGGGCATCCCGTTGCGCGTCTCGTGCATGGCGTTCCCCTTAAGGCGTGGGTCGTTGACCCGGCCCAACGTAGTGACGGTGATTACATAATACGTGATGCACGTGCATTGTCACACGCATTTGCAAGTTCTAATGAACTCGATTGCCAGTTCGGCGCCGGTCCCGGCTGCTCGCCCGCCGTAGGCTGGTCTCCCTGACCCGGCTGGCCCTGGCCCGGCCCGCCCCCGCTAGTCGCGCCCGGCCCGCCCCGGCTGGTCTGGCCCGGTCCGCCCCCGCCTGCTCTCGCCCTAGCCCGCCCCGGCTGGTCTCGCCCTAGCCCGCCCCGGCTGGTCTCGCCCTAGCCCGCCCCGGCTGGTCTCGCCCGCCTCCTCAGCCTCTCACGCCACGCTCGCCACCGATCCGACCAAGATCGTTTTGACTTCTCACGGATTCCGTTGGGACAAAACGCTCAAATTGGGTTATCAAAGCAACGGAATCGATGAAATGTCAGTCGTCGGGTCCATTCTGGCGGTGTGGGCGACGA
>JASHUI010000578.1:0-2666 GCA_030040095.1 Streptosporangiaceae bacterium
CCGCAGGGGCTGCCGGGGCTCGGCGCCGGCGCGTTCGATGTGGTGTCCTACATGCACACCTCGGGCACCACCGGCGTGCCCAAGTTCTGCGCGCAGACCCACGACTACTTCGCCAGGCTCGCCGTCGCCATGGCCGGCGCCCTGGACCTGCGCCCCGGCGACCGGGTGCTCGCGCCGCTCCCGCTGTTCCACATCAACCCGATGGGCTACGGCATCGTCACCTCCCTCCTGCGCGGGGCGGACGCGCTGACCGTGCGGAGGTTCTCGGCCAGCGGACTGTGGCCGGCCGTGGTCGGCGAGCGGATAACCGTGCTGATCCTGCACGCGCCTCCGGTGGAGATCCTCAAGCGGGCCACCTCGCCCGGTGACGCGGCCGGTCACCGGGTGCGCACGATGTTCTACGCCGACGGCGGCTTCCTGACCAGGTTCGCGATCCCGGCCGCCGTGTCCGGCTACGGGTCGACCGAGGCGGGCGGCATCAGCCACCTGCGGCGCTGGCTGGCCGGCGACGACATCCCGGCCGACGCCAGCAGGCATGGCGGCGGCGCCCGCCGCGACATCGAGTGGCGCCTCGACGAGCGCGGCGTGATCCTGGTGCGCGAGCGCGAGGACGGCGCGCTGTTCGGCGGCTACGTCACCGAGAACGGTCTTGACCGGGCACGCGACGCCTCGGGGTGGTTCGACACCGGCGACCTCGGCCGGGCCGCCGGCGACGACTACCTCGTCTTCCTCGAGCGGGCGGCCGAGTCGATCCGGGTCAAGGGCGAGTTCGTTCCGATCCCCTACGTGGAGAACCACCTGGCGGCCGTGCCCGGCCTGACCGACCACGCGCTGTGGAAGCGGCCGGGCGCCCTGGCCGACGACGAGGTCGTGCTGTACGCGGTGGCCGACCCGCTGCCCGTCGACGGGCTGCGCCGGCGCATCGCCGACCTGCCCGCCTTCATGCGGCCCGTCGCGGTGGCCCGGGTCGGCGCGCTGCCCAGGGACGCCGCGGCCGGCAAGGTGCAGCGCCGGCTGCTCGCCGAGCAACCCGTTCTCGACTGGGTGGAGCTGTGACGATCTCGAACGCCCCGTCTCTCCCCGACTGGGCCCACGACATGGCCGACCTGCACGTGCACGCCGCTCCCAGCCTGCTGCCCAGGCACGGTGACGACCGGGCGACGGTGGCGGCCGGGCGAGCCCTCGGGTTCACGACGATGGTGCTCAAGGCACACGAGGGCAGCACCGCCGAGCGGGCCACGTGCGCCGGAGACGGAGCGTTCGGAGGAATCGTCTTGAACAGCCCGGTCGGCGGCGCCAACCCGGATGCGGTCGAGATCGCCGCGCGGCTGGGCGGCCGGGTGGTCTGGATGCCCACGGTGTCGTCGCGGACGCACAAGGCCGCGGCGGCGTCGCCCGAGCTGGCCGTGCACCGCGGCTTCGAGCTGCGGCTGGTCGAGGTGCTCGGCGACGACGGGGGGCTGGCGGCGGAGTGGTTCGACGTGCTCGACGTCGTCGCCGCGCACGACCTGCTGCTGGCCAGCGGCCACCTGTCGGCGGCCGAGACCGTGGTGCTGTTCACCCAGGCGCGCCGGCGCGGGGTGCGGCGGCTGCTGGTCAACCACCCGATGATGGCCTTCCTGGGCTGGAACCAGGAGTCGGCGGCGGCGCTGCGCGAGCTCGGCGCCTACCTCGAGCTCGGCATCCTGCCCGACCTGCTGGACGCCGGCCGCTCCTGTCTCGGCCTGACCGAGACCTACCCGGCGTCGCTGCTGGCGTTCGGAGGCGACCTCGGGCATGCCCGGCACGATCCTCCCGCCGTCGCGGTCGCCCCGTGGCTGCGAGCCCTGGAACGGCGGGTCGGCCCGGGGCGGGCCGCGGCCATCATGACCAGCCAGACCAGGGACCTGCTCACATGAGCACGATCGCGTTGCTGCCCGGGGACGGGATCGGCGCCGAGGTACTCGACGGCCCGGTCGCGTACCTGCGGCAACTGGAGGCCGACGGCGCGCCGGTCCGGGTGACCGGCCCGTGGCCGTACGGGAGCACCGGGTGGGCGCGGACCGGCTCCACCCTGCCCGAGGAGACCATCGCGGCCTGCCGCGCCGCCGACGTCATCCTGTCCGGCGCGGTCGGAACCCATCCCGGCATCAGCGCCGAGCGGTGCCCGAACCCCGAGGCCGCGCTGATCAAGCTCCGGCACCTGTTCGACCTGCGGATCAGCGTGCGGACCGTGCTGGTGCCCGGCGGGCGGGACGTGACCATCGTGCGCAACATCACCGGAGGCGCCTACGGAGGGCCGGACCGGCACACCGACAGCGACGGCACCGGCCCCGCCGAGGACCGGCTGGCGCTCGAGCCCGGCCGGGTGCGGGAGGTGTTCGACATCGCGGCCGGCTACGCCCGGCGGCACCCGGGGCAGCGCGCGATCAGCGTGGACAAGGCGAGCGTGTTCGCGACCTCCCGGCTCTGGCGGCGGGTCGCCCGCGAGGCGGCGCAGTCCTCGGGGGTAGCGTTCGCCGACGTGTACGTGGACCGGGCCGCCTATGAGCTCGTCGCGCGGCCGGACCTGCCCTCGGTCATCGTCACCGAGGGGATCTTCGGCGACATCCTGTCCGACGTGGTCTGCGCCCGCGCGGGCTCGCCCGCGCTGTGCGGCTCGGCCACGATCAATCCCGACCGCGCGT